>JAFUCW010000002.1 GCA_017459485.1 Eggerthellaceae bacterium
ATTCAAGGGGGTTGCCCGCACAACATATGACCCATCCTTGGGGCAGGGAATGCATGCCGAACGTTTTGTATTGCAGGAACTGCAGAAGGGCTGGGGCCAAGGTTTCGCTTACGCAATTGACCTCATCGAGGAAAAGAATTCCTTCATCCACGTCGCTTTCCTTACGTGCGCGATAGACCGCAGCCAGGATTTCCGACATGGTGTAGTCGGATACCTGGTAGTCGTGCCCATCGAACTGCTCGGAAGTGATAAAAGGCAGACCCAGTGTGCTTTGCCGTGTATGGTGAGTAATCGAATAGGCCACGAAGTTGATGCCCATTTCGTCTGCCACCTGGGCCACGACTGCCGTTTTGCCTACACCAGGAGGCCCAAACAGCACCAAGGGGCGCTGCATGCGTGGCGGCACGCGAGGCAAACCGAGGTCATCGGTCGAAAGGTAGGCACGCACTGCATTGCTAATTTGCTTTTTTGCCTGTCCGATGTTCATGCGGATCGTTCTCCTATCATGCCTGCTGGAGTGCCCGAGCAAGCGCTTCGTCGCCCATGACCAGCTGCACTGCCCATGGCGGCACGGTTTCGGGACGATGGTCTTCGTCGTAGAACACGAATGCGCAGGGGTAGCGCGGGGTCCACTCGGGGTAGGTGCCCCATCCATCGGTGAAGTACACCACGCCGCCCAGGTCCCAGAATGCGCCATCTGCAACCAGTTGGTCGATGTAGGCAAATGCCGGACGGAAGTCTGTGCCGCCACCTCCACGCACCACAAGCTGGTCGCAGTAGCGCTCCAGGTCAGAAGAGCTGGTTATCATGCTGTCGGAGCGCACTTCGGTGTCGCACTGGATAATACGCACATGTATATGGCTGAAAAAGGTTTCGCTTGCTCGCATAATGTCGAACGTGGCCTGCACAAACGAGCGCAGCGCGTTGCCCTGCACGCTGCCTGACGTGTCAAGCACAATAACGAACTCACGTATGCGCTTCTCTTCGCGGTATTCGAGAGGCTCAATCAGCGGCATGTTGCCGTAACGTGCAAGACCGTAGGTGTAGAACACGTAGTCGAAGTCGGCATCGCTCGTGTGAAGCACTTCTCCGTGCGTGGCGAAACGCCGAAGGAATGCGGCGTAGTCCGCTTGGGATGCACTAACGGATTGCAAGTCCTCTCGAAATCCTGGAAGGCGTCCGCCCAGGCGCGAAAGGAGCGTCTCTAGGTTCACTGACAAACTGGCAGCTAGCGCCCTCCATTGCTCTTTTTCCTGTTCACGTACAGGGGTGTGTTCGACTCCAGTTATGTCGGCACCACCTTGGTTGGGCGTGAAGCGCTGCACCGAATCCCGTGCTTCGGTGTCTGCGGGGTTGCGCCCAGGGAGTGTATTGCCTTCGGGAAGCGGCGGCATGCTCGTTGTGTCGGGCTCGCGCGTCTCGCCTGGACCATCCTTGATTCCGGCGTTGCGCAATGTGCTGTTATCTGCCTGCTGTCTCTGTTCGGGTCCGCCGGGCTGCTCCTGGCTGCCGCCTTGCGCGACGTCCACATTGTCAGATTCCCCCGAAGTGCGCCCAACGCCACCCTGATCGCTGCCGTCCGTGCTGCTTCCCGCCCCCGATTGGCCGTTTCCGTCTTGGGTGGGTTTGTACCAAAGCCCGTGGTCATCCGAGTGCACCAGTGCCGCCCAGCTGTCGGCAGCGTTGGCCCACATGCCGCTCTTAAGGTTGCGGTAGATGCGCTCGGCGCTCGCACGTCCCCCCAGTTCACGCTGGATCGCGCTCATAACGCTTGCGATAGAGGCGCCCCTGCTTCCAGGACGCGGGCCAAGCAGTTCGCTAACAGCGCGTTCACATACCAGGTCGCAGGCCAGGTCCCATGCGTTTTTGTCGATCGAGGCACCTACGTAGGGATGCAGGAAAAGGCAGTGCACCACGCTGTGCAAGAGGTCGTGGGAAGGGGGCAGGCTCGCTAACGTGAACGACGCTAACACCTGGTCGGGATCGTATGCCAGGAAATACCCATCGGTAGCAAACGGCGTTTCAAGCTCCGCGCGCGTCACATTCAGCCGTCCCACGGCCCCGCCCAGGAAATAGTTCTCGGCAAGAACTGCCGCCTTCGCAAGGTCGACAACCTGGCGGGCAAGCGCATCTTTTCTTGCAGCTTTTGGCATGGGACGGGCCTTTACTTTGGCGTACGCGTTATGTACTCAAGTATAATCACGATTAGCCATCGGGGCATCAAGGAACTTGCCGATGGTCATTCCGAATTGTGTATTCGTGGCATGCGTGCCCCGACATCTAAGGATTTGTCTATGCCATTCGACTTTGACACTATGCTCGACCGTGTAGGGCGCGACGCCACGGCGGTGGACGCCTTGGGAAAGCTGGAGGGGTTCGCCCCCGACCCGCCTGCTGCAGGGGTGGAGCCCATTCCCATGTGGATCGCCGACATGAATTTCCCGACAGCGCCAAGCGTTATTCAGGCTATAACCGAACGCGCCCAGCATCCGGCGTTTGGCTACTTCAGGCCCAAGCAGGCTTATTACGACGCGATTTCTTGGTGGTGGGAAACGCGGCATGGTACCCCGGGGATAGCCAAAGAGCATATCGGGTACCACAACGGGGTGCTTGGCGGCCTGGCGTCGGTGCTCTACGCGTTTACGGAACCGAACGAGCGTGTATTGGTGCATAGCCCCACCTACATTGGGTTCACTAACACGGCTCGCCTCTGCAAACGCACGTTGGAGTCAAGCCCGCTTGTGCGAGACAGCGCAGGCGTGTGGCGCATGGATTTCGACGACATGGAACGGCGCATTGTCGAGCACGGCATTCGCGTGGCTATCTTCTGCTCACCGCACAACCCGTGCGGACGCGCATGGGAACGTGGCGAAATAGAACGCGCTGCAGAGCTGTTCGCGGCGCACAACGTGTTGGTAATCGCCGACGAGATCTGGGCGGACTTCGCGCTGCGCGACGCGCCGTTTATTCCCTACCACACCATAAGCGAAGCGGCACGGGTGGGCAGCATTACGCTTTCCGCGCCTTCGAAGACCTTCAACCTGGCGGGCCTGCAGGGCAGCTACAGCTTTACCTTCGAGGAGCAGCTGCGCACACGTCTTGCCCAACAAAGCGTTTCGTCGCACTACAACGACATCAACGTGCTTTCTATGCATGCGCTGCTCGGCGCCTACACGACTGAAGGTGCGGCATGGGTCGACGAATTGCAAAAGGTGCTCGTGCGCAACGTGGATGCCCTGTGCGACTTCGTGGACGCCGCCGATGGACTGGAGGCGTATCGGCCCGAAGCCACCTACATGGTGTTCATCGACTGCACGCAGTGGTGCGCCACTCAGGGAGTTGCAATCGGCGACTTGGAGAAGCGCCTGTGGGATGCAGGCGTGGCCATTCAGGATGGCCGCATGTTCGGGGGCCCCTGCCATCTGCGCGCCAACGTCGCACTGCCGTATGCGAAGGTTCAAGAGGCGATCGAACGCATGGAGCGGATCTTTGCGTAGGGAGCCCAAGCATGGTATATAAGTAACCCTCCGTAAATTAGTATTGCATAGTTGATTTCCCAATAGCTATCTGAATTACAAATGCATCAAGGTGAAAAGCGAGATGACAATATTTACCTCTCAGCTGGACTTTTCTTTAAATAATCGTGGTTAAAAAAAGTATTGACAAGATGAACCACGTTCTCTAAGATACGCACGCTACGCAAGCCGTTTTCTGCTTTTAGGCTTGTGAGCACTATAGTCTTCTGCCACACCGGATTCGGTGCGAGGGTTAATCACAATCAAAATGTGCGAGGGGGCACGTTGCAGTGTCCTATGCGTATCGGCAGGCAGCGCTCATGGCGAGCTGTTGCACGGTAGGCTGCAGATACAGGAGATGATGACAGCATTATGGCTAAAGACTCAATGACGCCCGCTGAAAGAGGGGCGGCAATCGCGAATGGGGAGCAAGCGGACCGGCTTCCCTGTAATCCAAACATTGCAAACGGTACCGCACGCGTGTACGGATGCAAAATATCCGAATTCAATTCCGATCCACAAACAATAGCAAAGGCACAAATGGCCACCTACGAAAGGTTTGGCTCAGACAGCCTGCGCATTTTCACCGACCTTTTCACCTGGGCAGAGGCCATGGGCGCGAAGGTGGTGGCACCCGAGGACAACACGGTAGACCTGGAAACGCCTGCCGTGCGCACAATAGAAGACATCGACCGCCTCGAGCCCGCCGATCCCTATAAAGACGGCAGGCTTCCTGTGCATATCGAGTCGATGAAATACCTCAAAGAATACTCCGAAGGCATCATGGGCTGTTCAGCCGGCGTGGTGGGGCCGTTCACGAATGCCTTCTTCCTTTATGGTGTCGACGATATCCTGAAGCTTTGCCACAAGAACAAGGAAGCCGTGCACAAACTGTGCCAGGTGTCGCTCGAAACATGCAAAGCGTATGCTGCGGCAGCCATGGACATCGGCCTTGGACCGACTATCTCCGAGCCGATGTCTTCGTGCACGGTGGTTAGCCCCAAAGTGTTCCGCGAGCTTTCGCTTCCCTATCTCAAACAGCTGGTCGACTTCATCCACGAGCGTGGGTTTAACCCGGTCATTCACATTTGCGGTCAAACCGACCGTATTTGGAAAGACGTGGCAGACCTGGGAGTCGCCGGCTGGAGCATCGACAACGTGGCAAGCATCGAAGAGTGCAAAGCCACCGTGGGCGACCAGTGCAAGATCATGGGCAACGTCGATCCAGGCAGCGTTATGTATGCCGGTACGCCACTTGACGTGCGCATTGGAACGCTCACCTCAATCAAGGAAGGCTATGACAACCCGAAGGGCTACGTGTGCATGTCGGGGTGCAGCCTGCCTGTCGAAACGCCGTTCGAAAACATCGACACGATGATGGACACGGTGCGCGAGGTCGGCTATCCGGTCGATCCCGAAAAAGTTGATTGGATGCTAGATGCCGCGCTGAAAGAGCGCGATGGGGAGGCGGACTAGCAATGGCAAACAAAGAAGAGCTAATCGCAGAATTATCGGAGTGCGTCGTCGACCTGCGTGACGACGAGGTCGCAGACATTGCCCAAACCTACATCGACAGCGGCTACGAAGCATACGACGCCATGTTCTACGGGCTGGTGGACGGCATGAACAAGGCCGCACAGCTCTACGAAGAGGGAGAGTACTTCGTGCCCGAGTTGCTCATCTGCTCGGATGCGATGTACAACGGCCTTGACGTGCTTCGGCCGCACTTGAAGTCCGGCGACCTGCAGCGCAAGTGCAAGGTCGTGATTGGTGTGGTCGAGGGAGACACGCACGATATTGGGAAAAACCTAGTCAAGATCATGATGGAAGCCGCTGGCTACGAGATGATTGACCTGGGCAGGGACGTGCCAGCCGAACAGTTCGTCACCGCTGTCAAGGAAAACGGCGCGGAAGCGGTGGGGCTTTCCACTCTCATGAGCACGTCAATGGAAAACATGGGCACGGTCGTGGAGCTGCTAGAGCAGGAAGGAATCCGCGATCAGGTAAAGGTGATAGTCGGCGGGGGGCCCCTTTCCCCTGGTTATGCGCGCAAGATTGGGGCGGATGGCTACTCGAACACGGCAGTGGAGGCTGTGGAGTTGCTCGACGACCTCATGGGTTATTCGGCATAGAGAACGGAGAAACGCAATGCTTGATGTCGAGTTCAAAGACCTGAAGTTCGCCTACGACGACGAGCCTGATAAGCTCGTTTTGGGCGGAGTTGACTATCAGGCGAAAAAGGGCGACTTCGTCTGCCTGCTCGGTCAGTCGGGCTGCGGCAAGTCGACGCTGCTGCGCTTGATTGCAGGCCTCGAGAAATCGAACCCCACCGAACTGCTCGTCGACGGACAGCCCGTGAAGGGCACGAGCCTCGACCGTACGATGGTGTTCCAGGACTACGGCCTGTTCCCCTGGATGACTGCGGGCGAAAACATCTGCATCGCTTTGAAGCAGAAGTATCGCGAATGGTCCGACGAGCAGCGCGAAGAGGTTGCCAAGACCTGGATGAATAATCTTGGCCTTGACGAAGACCTGTTTGACAAACTGCCGAACAACCTTTCTGGTGGCCAGCGCCAGCGTTTTGCAACGGCCCGCGCTTTCGCAATGGATGCTCCGCTCATGCTGATGGACGAGCCTTTTGGTGCGTTGGACGCTGTGACTAAGGCCCTGCTTCAGGACACGGTGCTTGATCTATGGCAGAAGGAAGAGGACCGAAAGACCATTTTCTTCGTTACGCACAGCGTCGACGAGGCGCTTCTGCTTGCCACCGACATTGTGGTTTTGGGACAGGCGCCTTCCAAGGTCATCCACACGCATCACTTCACCCCGGAAACAAAACCCACGCGTGACGCGCTGTTCACCGACCCTGCGGTTAACGAACTACGCAACACGCTGACCAAGATCATTGACGACGAAATCCAGGAGAAGGCACGCCGCCTGCAAGAGGAAAAGGCGAGCCGCCCTGTACAGGAGGCTCCGAAGGGGCTGTTCGGCCGCAAGAAGAGCCGCTAGTTTTGGCCAGACGCCGAACTAAAGAAGGATGTTCGGCTGGCATATAAAAGGGAGGGTCTTAATTGGGAGACCATCCAGTTGACTTAAAGGAGGTCAATGAGATGAAGAAAGTATTGGTATTCGCTATTACGAGCATGCTTGCCGTGTTCGCCTTGGCGGGATGCTCCAGTGGCGAGTCTGCTGCGAGCAGCGCTCCTGCCGACACGTCTGCTTCGGCTGCCGCAAGCGCATCTGCCGACACCGCCGCGTCTGCGTCTGCCGACACTGCCGCAAGCGCATCTGCCGACGCCGCCGCGTCTGCAAGCGCATCTGCCGACACTGCCGCGTCTGCGAGCGCCGCAAGCTCCGCAGCTGCTCCTGCAGCCCCGGCCGACACCCTGAAGGTTACCATGGCCGCCCAGAACAACTCCGGCCAGGTCTTCCAGTACATCGCCGACGAGCATGGCTTTCTGGAGGAAGAGGGCGTTGACGTCGAGATGATCTACATCAACAACGGCACCGATGCATTCCAGTCCATGGATGCGGGCAAGGTCGACATCATGTCCACCTACGGCACCGGTTCGCCGCTGATCCAGATTTCCTCCGGCAAGGACTACACCATCTTCGGCGGTTACATGATCATCGGCGAGACCCCCTGCTATGGCAAGCCCGAAACCGAGTGGACCGACCTCGAGAGCTTCCGCGGCAAGAAGATCGGCATCACGCGCTTCGGCACTCCCGACATCGTGCTCAAGGGCATCCTGCACGACGCTGGCCTGTACAACTCCCCTGAAGACGCAGAAGTCGAGTTCGTCGAGTTCAAGACCAACCAGGAGACCCTGCAGGCAATCGCCAACGGCTCCGTCGACTTCGGCGCTACCGCCACTGGCTACCAGCTTCAGGCCGAGGCCCTTGGTCTGGAAATCAAGATGTGGCCGGATGACTATTGGAACGACCACTCCTGCTGCCGTATGGAGTGCCTGACGTCGTTCATCGAGGATCCCGAGAAGCAGGAAGCTCTCTACCGCATGTTCAGGGCCTTCATCCGCGCTGAAGATTACCTGCAGGACAACAAGGCCGAGGGTGTCGACCTGGTTGTGAAGAACCTCG
>JAFUCW010000102.1 GCA_017459485.1 Eggerthellaceae bacterium
GTGAGAGAACGCTCGATCTCTTCGGTGTCCATGCACACGGACCTCGTGAACGACTCTTCGACCATGGATGCCCCTTTCCCGCAAACAGGCCCGCTCAACAGAGAAACGACCTGTTCAAAAAGGGACTGCCCGCTTGTTTGGATACGGGCAACAGGCCTTGTCGGTCTCGCGGTACCGAATAAAAGGACTTTTCAGCATGATAGCACAGCACCGTCGTTGCCGTGCCGCGAACATGGTCATCCGAAAAGGCGGAAACCCGCGCCTGCAAGAACCGATAGCAGGGCCGGAACAAACAGAGAGGTGAAGCAAGAGGAATCTTACTCGTGGTGTCGCACGACTTCGAAACGCTGCAGGTCGCACGACTCGCTCTGGGCGATGCCCGCTTTCTGTTTCGCTATTGCCACCTGCATCTCCACCGTGTCGACGCCTTCCAGGTCAGGCAAAAGCACGCCACGTTTGAAACCCCTGCTCACGATGACGCCATAGCGCCTGACATCGAGTTGTTCGGGATCGTCAATAGCTTCGGGCAGGCCCAAAACGTCAACGCTGCACTCGATTGCAGCAAGCTCGTCAGGTGCCACAGGCGGGAAACGGGGGTCGCGACTGCAGGCAGAGATGGCGTTTTCGATGATCTCTTCCGCCAGACAGGTTTGAACAGGGCCGAGCGTGCCGATGCACCCGCGCAACATGCCCTCCTTGTGCAAAGAGACGAAGCACCCCGCCCTTCTGCCGACAAGGTCTTCGCCTAGCCCGTCCGGAACCTCTATGCGCACTCCGTTGTTGGTGTATGACTCGAAACTTGCACGCGCGAGTTCGGTGTACGCGTCGGCCATTGCTCCTCCTTATAGTTGCCAGACAAGACACGTTTGCCCTTCACGCAAAAACATACTACAACGCTGAAACGCTGGTGCCCTTGGCTTCGAACGCAGCTACGCCATAGCCGACGCCGAAGGGACCTTCGTAGCTAAGCAGTTCCCCCTCGTGCGGGACGCTATCGAGCGCTCCTGCAAGCATGAGAAACGAGCGTAGCCCGCATTCGGCTGCACCGTCGCACATTGCCGCATCGATGCCCGCGAGCAGTTCGAGCTTGTTACGCTTGAAGATTTCGGTCACGAGCGTGTCGAACTTCGGTCCTTCGGGGTCAAACCCATAGGGCCCGTCCGCCTTCAGCTTATGGGAAAGGTCTCCGCTGGCGACGAATACGGCCTTGCGGCCAAGGTCTTTCATGGTTTGCGCGATAGCGCGGCCCACCTTCATGTGGCTTTCGTTGTCCAAGCCCGATAGGCCCAGCACGACCACCTGGAAACTCTGGTAGCTGCGGTTGACGAACCACAAGGGAATGAACGTGGCGTGGTCCATAGGAGCGCCGCGCCACCCAGCGGTCGAAACAGGAACGCCGGTGTTGGTACACAAATCGACGATGCGCGCGTTAGCCAAGCGGTCGGTTCTGAAAGAAAGCATCTCGTCGGGTGCACGCCATTGCGAAAAGTCACCATTGATCCAGTCGGTGTCGCACAGCGCAAACGCGTCGGCGTAGGCGGGTGCATGGGGCGAAGTGACGACGATGGTGTCGGGAGCATGCGCGGCAATGCGCCTTGCCACCACTTCGTAGGCATCGATGGTCTTCTGTATGCCTTTTTCTTGGCCTTGACCACATCCGGGAATGATCAGGGGCGGATGAGGTACGCAATACCCTGCAACGATACCCATATGAAGGCTCCTTCCGCTCAAGCGCGTGCTACGCTGCGACTATGATTGTCAAAACACAGCGCAGCGCAAACCGCATTCTACTCTATTGGACGTATGCCACGGTAAGCGAGGGCGCAGCCGTTACTGGTTGTAAGACTCGTCGGGATTGTCCCTGTCGCCGCCAGGGCTGTGGATCTTCGACTCGTCGTCCTTGACACCATCGAGCGTTCGGATGAGCTTACGCTTGATCTTGCCACCCACAGTCTTGGGCAACTCGTCAACGTATTCGACGATGCGCGGGTACTTGTACGGCGCCGTCTCCTTCTTCACGAACGCCTGGAGCTCGCGGGTCAGCTCGTCGCTGGGCTCGTAGCCTTTCGCCAGCACCACCGTCGCTTTCACCACCAGCCCGCGTACGGGATCGGGAGCGCCCGTAACCGCACATTCCACCACAGCATCGTGCTTGACCAGGGCAGACTCTACCTCGAAAGGACCTATGCGGTAGCCCGAGCACTTGATCACGTCGTCATTGCGACCAACGAAGCTCACATAGCCGTCGATGTCGCGCCAAGCCATGTCGTGCAGGTTGTAATACTCCCCACCCACTGCCTCTTCGGTCTTTTCGGGGATGTTGTAGTAGCCAACGAACAAACCAGGAGGGTAGGCGTCCTTAAGCCCCGTCACGCAGATGGCACCTTCGTCGCCATCCGCCACGTCGCAGCCGTCGTCGTCGAGCAGCTTGACATTGA
>JAFUCW010000103.1 GCA_017459485.1 Eggerthellaceae bacterium
AGCACCCTTGGGACTAGCCCGCCTTGCCTTTCACGTTCAGGATGAGAAACAGGCTGATAGCGGGTTGTTCCAAGGCGGTTCTTATAGTCGAAGCAGGATTGCCCTCGGGTACGTTCACCACAGCAGATGAAGCCCTTGCCGCGAACAAGGACGTGCTCGTTGTACCAAGCGCCATCACCTCGCCAACATCGAAAGGAGCGAATAGGCTTCTTTATCAAGGTGCAACGCCGGTGGTGGACGACGAGACGTTTGACGACGTCATGTTCGGACTGTTTTCGACGCTTAGGCAGGAAGAGGGGCGGCCCCAGCTAGGCGCAGATGAAAAGGACCCGTTGCTTAGGGCTCTTCTTGCAGAACCTCTTCGGCTTGACCAGATCGTCGAGCGCGTGGACACCCCTCGCACATGCAACAATCCGAACAGCTGGGCTGCAACACGACTGGCGGAGCTTGAAGCAGAAGGCGTGGTGGCGCGCTATCCCGATGGAAGGTATGGTCCGTCCCGGTTGTAGGGCTTGAGGTCAGCACGGATAGCTCATGCATGTCTGATATCATCGAAACATGGATTTCGATGTATGCATAATTGGCGCAGGGCTGGCAGGAAGCGAAGCCGCCCTCCAACTTGCCGAGCGTGGAGTGCGCGTCCTTGTTGCAGAAGCCAGGCCCTACCTTATGGGTCCGGTCCACAAGACGGGTCTGTGCGCAGAGCTGGTGTGCTCAAACTCGCTCAAGAGCCTGCGAGAAGACAGCGCGGCTGGCATGCTCAAGCACGAGCTGGACGCCTTGGGATCGCATCTGTACTGCACGGCGCTTGACCATCGCGTTGCCGCAGGCGGTGCGCTTGCAGTCGACCGGACTGCATTTTCCCAGGCAGTGACCGATCAACTGGAATCGTCTGAGCTTATTGGCCTTGTGCGCAAGGAGGCGTGCTCCGTCGATGGCGAAGGCACAGTAACCTTCGCAGACGGGACGCATGCCGGCCCGTTCAGCGCCATTGTGGTAGCCACCGGCCCCCTTACATCCGATTCGCTCGCATCGTGGCTTTCTGGTTTGACGGGTACGGAGTCGTTGAGCTTCTATGATGCAGCCGCTCCCATCGTGCTTTCCGAAACCCTTGACAGGGAGAAACTCTTCAGCCAAAGCCGTTACGAGGAAGGGGAGGGCGACTACCTGAACGCGCCCCTTTCCTGCGAAGAATACGATGCGTTCATCGACGCATTGGTCCATGCGAAGCGCGCGCTTTCGAAGGACTTCGAGCACTCCGAGCTGTTTCAGGCATGCCAGCCCATCGAAGAGGTTGCCCGCGCGGGCCATGACGCACCACGTTTCGGTACGATGAAGCCTGTGGGTCTTGTCGATCCCGCGACTGGCAAGCGACCCTGGGCGGCGCTGCAACTGCGCGCCGAAGACACTCATTGCCAGTCTTACAATCTTGTCGGTTGCCAGACGAATCTGACCTTTCCCGAACAAAAACGAGTGTTTCGCATGATACCTGGTCTCGAACATGCCGAATTCGCCCGATATGGTGTCATGCACCGCAATACGTTCCTCGATGCCCCTCGCGTCATGGACCGCACGCAGCGCATTGCCGAATTCCCCACACCTTTGTTCCTGGCTGGGCAAGTATCGGGCACCGAAGGGTACTGCGAGGCAATCCGTTCGGGCCTTCAGGCCGCACTAGAGGTGTTCGCGTGCGTGAAGGGAATACCGACTCCCCAACTGCCGAAGCATACCGCCTACGGTGCACTGCTTGCCTACGCCACGTGCACCGACACGAAAGACTACCAGCCAATGCATGTCAATTTCGGCATCATGGAACCTCTCGACCCGCCAGTGCGCAACAAGGGCCTTCGCAAGCAAGCGTATGCCGAAAGGGGAAGAGAGGCCCTTGATTCGTATCTTGGCGCCCTTTCCGAACGGGGGCTGCTTCCGTGAGCGATTCTTCCCAAGACAGCTTTAGCCAAACGATCGACGCGTTTCTCTCAGACATGGTCGTGGAACGCAACGCATCCCCTCACACTATCCGCAACTATCGCATTGACTTGTGCGACTACGCGCAATGGGCGGAAAGGGGCGAGGTCGACCCCTTCTGTCCCACGCACCGGCAGCTCAGACGCTATTTGGCAGAGCTTGACCAAGCTCGCTACAGCCGTTCCACGGTGAACAGGCGACTCAGCGCCTTGCGCACGTTTTTCAGGTGGGCGATGATCACGGGCCGTACCCAGGAAAACCCCGCAGAGATACTCATGTCCATCAAGCAGGACAAGCACCTCCCGCATCGCATATCGCCCAACGACATGCAAAAGATCCTGGCTGTCAATGCGCCCCGTGATTCGCAAGGTAGGCTCAAGGACCGCACGCCTTCCGAAGTCCGTAATCAGGCAATCCTCGAGTTTCTCTATGCATCCGGGGCCCGAATTTCCGAAGTCTCCTCGTTGCGCACCGTTTCCATCGACTACTCATCGGGCTCTGTGCGTCTTTTCGGCAAAGGCTCGAAAGAGCGCATCGTCTTCGTCCATACCCTTGCCCTGGAAAGCATGCGCTACTACCAGCTCAACGCGCGACCCGTCTTGCTCGAGGGGAAGTCGCCCAGTGATTTTTTCTTCGTTTCGACAAGAGGCAACCAGATGGGCACCGATTCGTTGCGAAAACTGTTCAAAGCCACATTGGAGGCTGCTGGCGTTTCGGGCGACTACACTCCTCACGACATGAGGCACAC
>JAFUCW010000104.1 GCA_017459485.1 Eggerthellaceae bacterium
CACGGCGGCATCTTCATCGTTGACAAGGGCAACCAATTCGGCGCTCGCGAAGTCTTCCTGATCGCACAGGCTATCCACATCGAGGAGGATTTCGCTATGTTTTGCGTCAGGTCCGGGAGCGTACGAGAAAAGCCAGATATCACTTGCAATGCCATAGTTCCTGTTTAGAATACTTGAGGACCTTATAATCGGATACTCTGTGTCATGAAAGAAGTCCGCATAGACCTCTCCCTGCTCGTCTAGCAGAATGGTATGACCGTTAGACAAGCTGTTGCTTTTGCCAACGCGAACAAGACCGCTTCGGTAGCTTCTTGCTATTGAAACCTGTGGAAAATTATCCAAGCCGGCAGGATCACTGAAGCTCGTGTAAGAGAACGAATCGATATTGGGTATTTCGATGTAGTTGCTGTCAATACCTGCCCAGGCAATCACGTTGCCTTCCCTGTCTACAACCAGGTCAAAATGGTATCCGCTACCATCTTGCTTACTATAGAAGCAAGATAATACCGCGCGTTCGTTTTCAAAAAAGGCGCCCGTATCACACTGGAGTTGCCTGTCTTTGGCATCTTTCATTGGCAGGTCGATGGAACTTGCAACTTCTTCTAAAGTGAACGCGAGCTGACCAGATGTATCCATGAAACCGCAATAGAATGTACCATCCGTACCGACCCCCCACTTATCTTCGGTTTTGTTAATCCAGCGCACCATAAACAAGCCTTCCGAGACGGGCCCAGCTACTTGATAGTTAACGGGAAGATCTAGTGTGCTGCCATCTGTGGAAACAACAATGCGATCTGTGTCGTAGGTTCCTTGGATGTAGAACGCACTGACGGCTGTCTGCGACGTAGGATTGTCCGAATCGCTGGCGTGCTCGCTGACGGGCTCTATTCCTGTCTGGGACGGTGATGATGCTCTGCTAGGATCCTGTTCGTCATAGGGAGAGCCGATCGTACCAGAAGCCGTTTGGCTGTCTTCTTGACTCGCTGTCTGGTCAACGATAGACGATGAGGGGGGATGGGGGTTGAGCAATGCAAACCCTGTTCCTGCAACTGCAAGCACCAGTATGCACAAAAGCGATACAAGCACAGAATGCGGCAACTTTTTGACCACTCGTTGCGTGCTGTTCTCTAATGCATGCTCGTCAGCAGCAGATTTGCTTCCCAGATTCGATAACGCTTGCTGATGCTCAGCAGACTGATTGAGCCTGGTCCCGCATTTTGAACAAAACGACTTATCTTCAGAAACTTCGATTCCGCAGTTTGGGCAATATGGCATAGCTACTCCTTTCGCTAATGCTAGCATGCCTGGATAAGGCAGTAGAAGGCGCACACGGTTTGCCAGAGACGTTCGCGGGTGCGACACGCTGGCAAAGTGCAGGTGCGAAAAATGGTGCCCGATGATCCAAGCTGCACAATGTGGTAGCCCAAATACTACCAGATAGTTGGCAGGCTAATCAGTCTGGATAAAGTAATGTGCAATCACGTGCCGCTCGAGTTTCTTGAAATCGCAACATACTTATTACATTGTAGGATTATTGTCGGAAACGACAATGTCGTAGGCATGTCGTGCCTTTGCAAGAATTTCACAGCCGACAACGAGCGGGTGGTAAGCGTGAGCGGCCTGAACGAGCTTCGGGTCGCTCGCAAAGGCATGGCCATCACCCACGCTGTTTTCAGGTAGAATCCTAACTGCCACATTGTGCAACTTGATTGCAGAGCCTCAAAACGTTAGGATTGTTCTTCTTCCGTCTTCTGACCCACTAGCCTTGCGAATGAGCGCCACTCGCCAGCATCGTGCAACCAGCGCGCTTCGGGCGCGGGCCAGCAAAAAGAAAGGCCGTCAATGGGCTGCGGAATCGACGAACACCTTAAAAGCACCTTGGCGCGCGACTTCGAGTCCTACGGGATGACGTCGGAGCAGTACGAAAACGAGCATCTCGAAGAGGACGTGTACGCCTACTACACCCTCTACGGGATGACGAAGCTGTGCCTGGAAAGGGCGTGGGACCTCCGCTGGAAAGGGGACAAGCGCAAAGAGCGCAAGAAGGGGAAGGAGCTGAAGGGCGCGCTCGAGCCGTTCGACTCCTTGCTCGACGTGCGCCAGTTCTTCGCCGTCGACTACTGCACCAAGGAGCAGCTGGAGCAGTGGAAGGAGGCGGCCTGGCTGTCCGACCCGCCGCAAGAGCTTGCGAAACGCCGGCTGCGCGCCTACGCCGCCTTCGTCGACAGGTCCCCCCAGGACGTGCTCGAGCCGTTTCCCTACCGCAAGTTCTACGCATGGCAAAGCTACTGCAAAGAGCATCGGACCCCGAAGGGCTTCTTTACCGAAGGCCACGCCACCCAGGCGTCCGACAACGAGGGCGACGAAATGGCGGGCTGCAAGGACGCCCTCGTGACGATGGCGGCCGTTTTCATAAGTTGTATATTAGTATCAATAGTAGTCGCGTGCACCGACTCATGCACGAGCAGCTGTGTGAGCGCCGTGTTCTCCTAGGCGATGAATAAGATCGGGGATTGGCCACTTCCGTGAGAGGTGCCCCCGGTACTTCGATTGTCAATCATACCAGGTTCTCCTAGACAGTCAAGGGCATGTCATCTTGCATTATAGTACATATATTCGTGTAATTGAGAAGCGCGCTCTTCAACCATGCTTTTAAGCAGCCGTCGGAGCCTACACACTCATTTACTCAGTCCATTTTGCAGCTTGTCATTCGTTCCCTAGACTAGATTCGGTATGCAACCATCTTTGGCCCTCAAGCATCCAGCGCCATTTCGTCGAAAGTGACGAGTCTTGCACCACTCATGCCGCTTGCGCTCTCCTGGCAACCCTGCGTGAACCTCGCACGAGAAAACAGCCATCGCGCAGTCGCGGATTCAGCCCCAACAAGCCGGGCACGGCCATCCAACTTCTCCAACTGATCGGCACCGGTCGGCTCGTTCTTCCATTTGCACTCGCCCACCATGACCGTGGTAGAGCCATCCACAGCCACGATATCGATCTCCGCCTCCTCGTGGGCCACGGGGTCGTTTCCCCACCAACGACCTACATCTGTCACATCAAACTCAAGCGCTTCCGCAGCAACCTGACGCCATATCCAGTCTCGGCAGATGCCCTCGAACACGAGTCCCATGTATTCCGAAAGTGCGCCAGCGATGCCTGGTGCGGCCTTGGCGCCAAGCCCGCGCTCCGCAAGCGGCTGGCGAGGACGCACGAAGTGGTACCAGAACCTGAACAGGTTGTCGGTAAGCCTCCACAGCGCTTTACGGCCCCCTTTGCCTGTCATGGGCTCTTCCTTCGTCAGCAAGCCAAGACGCATAAGTTCCTTCAGGTAGTAGTCGAGGGCCCCCGACTCCAAGCCCGCCTTTCTGGAAATCTCGTTGTGTTGCGACGCCCCGCCCGCAATAGCAGATATGACCGCGTTATAGGGAGATGCCTTGCTCACCTCCTGTTTCAGAAGATTCAGGGGCTCCTCGTAGAGGATCGATCCCGGGTTAAGAAAGAGACACTCGACGTTCTGCTCCAAGCTGCGCGAAGCATCAAACTGAAGCAAGTAGAGAGGAACACCGCCCACCATCCCGTATATGTTGGCAGCAGTCACCGGATCGGCATCGGGGAAGAACGCCCGCGACTCGAAGTAGTCGAACGGCTTCAGTTCCAGCTGCGCAGTTCGCCTGCCGTACAAGGGGCTCTTCTTATCGAGCAGCTGCTCCTTCATGAACGACAGCGATGATCCGCAAAGCACAAGGAAAAGCTTCGACGTGTCCTTGTGGGCGTCGATAGACGCCTGCAACACCGAAGGAAACGCAGGATAGGACTTGGCAAGGTAGGGGAAATCGTCGATCACCAGCACGGCGCGGTCGTCGCGCGCCGCGTCGAAGGCCGCTTCCACAGCGCGCTGGAAGTCCGGATACACGGGCGCGAGGTCTGGGTCGAAGTCCGGATGCAGCAGCATATGCACTGCCTGACTGAGGATTCGCAGGTTCAACGCAGCGTCGTCTTCGACCGCTGCGCACCAGCCCGTCTTCAGGGGTCGCGTGAACTCCGTCAGAAGAGCCGTTTTCCCAACGCGCCGCCGCCCGTAGACACCAACGAATTCGAACTTGCCGGTTTGATAACGTTCTTTCAGAAAGGACAGCTCCCGCTTTCGACCTACAAACATATCGCCTCCCTGAAAATAGCTAAACTCAACTTTGCCTAAGTTGAGTTTAGCTAATTGAAACACTTAGCGCAAGGACGCAACCAATCGGCCGGACGCATTTATTACACTAATCGACGTTTTTAGCAGTTATGAATAGGCTATCCATGCTCATATCGCACAAAGACGAAACGTGACCAAGCACGCCTAGTTCACCTCAAGGAAGAACTTGATCGCCACGCGCCTTGAGGCGTCTTTGTTCTCGTAGCCGTTCTCGTCGTACACAAGGTCCGACTCGCCGTAGCCCCTGCAGACGGCGAGTCCGTCGAACACCGACCGCTGCCCGTCGTCCAGAACGCCCGAACAGTACGACATCACGGCGTTCGCCCTGTTCTCGGAAAGCCTCATGTTGTACTCCGACTCGCCGTCAGAGTCCGTGTTGCCCTCGAACGAGACCTCCTTCAGGGCCGCAGAGTACTTCTCGTCGAGGATGACCGAGGCGTACGCGGCGAACACCCTGTCCAGGTACTCCTTCCCGGCATCGCCCAGCTCGTAGGAGTCGGTCGCGAAAAGGACGCTGTTGTCCATGACGACTTCGCCGGTCTTCTCGTTGACAGCTGCGTCTATGCCCGCCTGCGCGAACGCCTTCTTCAGCTCGTCGAGGATCTCGTCTCGCTTAACCGTCGCCTCCCGGTAGACGGAAGGCTCGAGCTCGTCGAGGTCGTCGCGCGCGATGTTGTCTTGCAAACCAGCGTTTAGATACACTGCGTCACCCACTGTGATCGACGAGAGTACATTGTCGTTGAACTCTAGTCGGATTTCACAGGAGTGTTCCGTCTCGAGTACTGTATCGCCTGTATCGTACCCGTCACCTGGAAACACTACTGACTGTATTCTGTAACCATAACCGGCCTGGTAACAC
>JAFUCW010000105.1 GCA_017459485.1 Eggerthellaceae bacterium
ATAGGGTATCATTTTTTTCCGATAATCCTGGGGCAGGCAGCCTCATCGATGGGTAAGGGAAAGACGGATGCTTCTGTGGCAAGGGGCGATTGTGTTTGGGGTGGCGTTCCTGGTCACCTATCTCATGGTGCCCGTGTCGAAGTGGCTTTCGGTGAAAATGGGCGCCATCGACTATCCCGGAATGCGCCGCGTCAACGAGACCATCGTTCCGCGTGCGGGCGGCATTGCGCTTTACGTGGGCTTTCTTGCAGGGTGCGCCGCCCTTGCCATGGGCGTGAAAGTGTTCCATTGGCAGCCGGCGCAGTTTTTCTACCTCAACGACGTGAACGTCGGCCTGCTCCTGTTCGGCATCACGTGCATGTTCCTGGTCGGGCTGGTTGACGACGTGTCCCCGCTTGCGCCGCGCTCCAAGCTTGCCGGGCAGTTCCTTGCGGCGGCGCTCATCTACGGTGCAGGGGTCTCCATCGCCGAAGTGCGCGGCATTTTCACCGGCGACTTGCTGCCGCTCGAGTGGCTGGACATGCCCTTGACCATCCTCTACATCCTTATCTTCGTGAACGTGGTCAACCTGATCGACGGTTTGGACGGACTTGCGGCGGGGCTGGTGGCCATCATGGCGTGCAGCCTGATGTTTCTGGTCATCCGCCGCGACAATTACGTCCTTGCCTTGCTGTGCGTGGCAGTCGTGGCGTGTTGCGTCGCGTTTCTGATATTCAACTTCAACCCGGCGAGCATTTTCATGGGCGACTCCGGGTCGCATCTGCTTGGCACGCTGCTTGCATGTGTGTCCATCATGGGCGTGGTGCGCACGCAAAGCCTTGCCGTTTCTTTGGTGCCGCTGGTCATCGCGGGGGTTCCGGTCATGGACACAGCGACGGCAGTCATACGAAGGATTCGGGAAGGCAAGCCCATCGACGAAGCGGACAAAGAGCACGTGCACCATCGTCTGCTCGACGCCGGCTTCGGGCAGCGTCGCGCCGTGCTCACGCTCTATGCGCTTTCGGCGGTGTTCGCGATTGTCGGCTACTCCATGAACGTGTTTTCAGGGCCTACGCGCTGGGCGCTCATGATCGTCTTTGCGTTCATCATCTTCGTGGTTGTCGCGCGCTTGCACCTGCTCGATCCGGTGCTCCTGCACCATTACCGCCGTCAGGAGAAATCCGAACCGCGCAGGCGCACCACCAAGAAGCTCTACTAGCGCCCCAGGCACCTTGTACGACGCACTCCTACGCGGTCTTCGCAAAGGTGAAGCGCTGCGCGGCCGTGTCGTTGTCGGTGAAGACCTGCACGGTTGTCGCGTTGCGGATCGTGCCGCCGCGGATGTCGAGCACGATGTTGGGAAAGAGCGCCGACACGATTTTATGCGATCCGTTTGCCTGCGGGACCACGACCCACTTCTGCGCATACGTCCCGTTGGATGCGTACTGGAATACGTTGTTCCACTTCTTGGGGATGCCGTCGGCAACGTCAATCGATTTGCCGCTCTTCACGTTGACAAACTTCACTTATCCCTGTGCGTAGTGGGTGATCCTCCATTTATG
>JAFUCW010000106.1 GCA_017459485.1 Eggerthellaceae bacterium
AGGGCGCCTACGCCTTCGAGATCCGCGAGTTCGAAACGGGCGCCGAGGGCGTCGCCTACGACGGGCACGCGGCGCGCGCCACGGTGACCGTGTCCAAGGGGTCCGACGGGAACTACGCCGCCGCGGTCTCCTACGACGAGGGCGCCCCCAACGCGTTCGTGAACGTCTACACTCCGCCCGAGAAGCTGCAGGTGAAGCAGCCCGATCCATCCACTCCGTCCACTCCATCCGCATCGTCTGCCTCGCCTGCCTCGACCGTCGGATCCCAGACACTTGACAAGACGGCCACTTCGAACACGGCCGATGAATCGCCAATCGTATGGCTGGTGAGTTTGCTTCTTGTCTCTGCTGGTGTGGCTCTGTGCGCGAGGAGGGCTCTGTAGCGTCGCTCGCGGTTGATTGCTGACGCACAAAAATGTGTACATATTTTCCTCATGTCAACCATAAATGAATACAATACATAGCATCATTGGAAAATATGTACACATTTATCCCTCAAATCCGCTTCTGGACTTCTTGTTTGCTTGAGGGTTTTGTCTAAGGGGGTGCGATTGCCCTTGCGTATAATTCTGATGGACTTACATGCCCTTTTTGATAGGGCGAAGCTATTTTCGTGCAGAGGAGCGCAACGTGGCAGAGAAGCAATTGACGATAGACGAACTCTACGACGGCGCAATGCGTCGCAAGAAGGACCTTGCGAAGCTGACCGATAACCTTTCGGGCGCATCCCGCCGCGACCGCCAGCAGGCCGCCAAGGTGCTTGCCATGGTCGCGAAGGCGGATCCCAAACGTGCTGCTATGGTGATTGATTCGCTTGTTGATGCCCTGAACAGGCCGGAAGCTCAAACGCGGTGGGAGTGCCTGGATGCGCTCACCGAATGCGTGGCCGTTGACACGCGCGGATGCGAAAAGGCGATCCCAGGGGCGGATGCCTCCTTGTTCGACGAAGAAAACGGCCCGGTGCGCCTTGCAGCCATGCGGTTCCTGTGCGCAATCGGTGCAACGACGGCGAACCGCTCCGACAAGGTATGGCCGCTTGTTGATGAAGCGATTCAGTGCTATCACGGGGACCTTGAGTTCCAGGACATGCTTATCGCGGTCATCGGGTTTTCGGAGGGTACCCTGTCGGCGAACGTGAAAAAAGAACTGCGCAATCGTATGGCTTTCGACGCAGCCAACGGCAAGGGCGTGCTGAAAAAGCGCGCCGAGCAAATCGTGAAGAATACGCGCAAGAAGTCCAAGTAAAAGCTGGGCGCTACGTTCGGGCTGTCGCAATCTTGGGGAATGGGCATGTCGAAAAGGTGCGGTTTTCGGCGTTTTTGCCTTGAGGCCTGCTCGCCGAGCGGCCTTCTCTCCGTGCGGCGCGACCTTGGTGCTGCGCCTCTGTTTGCAGTAGGGGACCGGAGGGTCTTGCTGCTTCGCGTTCGACGCCGGCTCCGTTCCTGGCATTGTGCCGACTTGCGTGCATGTGACCGACTGCGTACGCCCTGCATCCGTATAGAATGTGTACATTTTTCTTTGCTGAACAAGATAAGTGTTGTATATAAGTATCAACTACGAGAAAAATGTACACATTTTTGCCCGAAGGAGAGGAAATGAGCGAAATCAAGACAGCGGCACTGTCCGCAGGTGGTGTCGACTTCGTATACTACCCGATCTCTCAGGTGGAAGGCTCCGACGCGCTGCCGTACGCTTTGCGCGTAGTGCTGGAGAACATCCTGCGCAATGCCGAAAACGCCGATGTTGCCCAAGAGGCTGCGCGAAGACTGATGGATGCGGCACGGTCCGGTCAGGCGGGCGAAGAGATCGAGTTCTCACCCGCCCGGGTGCTGTTCCAGGACTTCACGGGCGTGCCGGTGTTCGTCGACTTCGCAACTATGAGGGAGGCGTGCGCAGACCTTGGTGGAGACGCGTCGATGATCAACCCGCTTGTTGCATGCGACCTGGTAGTGGACCATTCCGTGATCGCCGACGTGGCAGGATGCGCCGATGCGCTCGAGCGCAACATGGAGCTGGAGTTTTCCCGCAACCGCGAACGTTACGACTTCTTGAAGTGGTCGCAGACCTCCTTCGACAACGTGTCCAGTGTTCCGCCTGGTCAGGGCATATGCCATCAGGTGAATGTGGAGGCTATAAGTTCCGTCGTTCTGTCGAACGGCGGAAGTGCCGACGCTGCGGGGGGCGCGCTTGGGGATGGTTCCGCGTCAGCTGCTACGCTTGCGTACTTCGATACGGTGGTGGGGACGGATTCGCATACTCCTACGGCCAACGGGCTTGGCGTGCTCGGATGGGGCGTGGGCGGCATCGAAGCCGAAGCGGCCGCACTTGGGCAACCCATTCCGTTGCTCGTTCCGCGTGTCCTGGGCGTGGAGCTTACGGGCGAGATGGCAGAGGGCGTGTCTGCCATGGACGTGGCATTGACGTTCGCGGAAATGCTGCGCGCAGAAGGCGTAGTCGGCTGCTTCGTCGAATGCTTCGGCGAAGGCGTGGGCAACCTGAGCTCCACGCAGCGCGCCTGCATCGCCAACATGACGCCCGAGTACGGTTCTACCTGCACGCTGTTTCCTGTAGACGAGCGCACGCTTGACTACCTTCAGACGACGGGACGTTCTCAGCAGCAGGTGGCGCTGGTGGAGGCCTACGCGAAGGCGCAGGGTATGTGGGCTGGTGCCGGCGCATCGGCGGCTCCGCGCGCGTACGCGAAGGTCCTGCACCTGGACCTAGGAAGCGTCAAGCGCAGCATTGCGGGGCCGTCGCGTCCGCATGACCGCTTCGACTTCGCGCAGTCGGCAACACGTTTCCGCGAAATCTGCGCCGATCGCGGCCTTGCTGGCGAAAACGCCGTCGAAGTGGAGGTTGGAGGCCAGGCGCAAAGGCTCGTTGACGGCGCGGTGGCAATTGCTGCTATCACTAGCTGCACAACTGCCACCGACCCTGCCATGATGGTCGCAGCAGGCTTGTTGGCGCGTAATGCCGCGCAGCGCGGGCTTGCATCCGCGCCTTGGGTAAAGACCATCTTCGCTCCCGGATCGCGTGCCACCGAGCTGCTCCTTGAGCGCGCTGGCTTGCTCGATGGCCTGCGCCAACTGGGCTTTTTCACGTGCGGGTTCGGGTGCATGAGCTGCATCGGCAACTCGGGCCCTCTCTCTGCGCCCATGCACGAAGCTGCCGACAAGGTGGAGCTTGCGGCGGTGCTGTCGGGCAATCGCAACTTCGAGGGCCGCATATCTCCTGACGTGGCGCAAAACTACCTTATGCCGCCGGCGCTCGTGGTGGCCTATGCGCTTGCAGGCTTCATGGACTACGACTTTGCCGAAGAACCTGTCGGGGTCTCTGCAGATGGCGAAGACGTGTTCCTGGCGGATCTTTGGCCAACCAATGCAGAGATCGCGCGCGTTCTGGACCAGGCGGTCGACGAGTCGCTCTACGCGCAAGGCTCCGCCCACTTGCTCGAAGGAGACGAAGCATGGAAGGCGCTTGGGCGGCAGGCATCGTCAACGTTTGCATGGGACGAAGCGTCCACTTACGTGCGCCGCGCCCCCTACTTCGACGACATGGGGCAACTGCTCGAAGAACCGTGTGCCATCGAAGGTGCGCGCGTGCTGGCTTACCTGGGCGATTTCATCACCACCGACCATATTTCCCCGGCAGGATCGATCGCCCTCGACTCCGCCGCCGCTGCGTACCTGCGCGACCACGGGGTGGAAGAGGCCGATTTCAACACCTACGGCGCGCGCCGCGGCAACCACGAGGTCATGATGCGCGGCACTTTTGCCAACGTGAAGCTGGAAAACAAGCTGGCCGAAGGGCGCAGGGGAGGCTGGACGCGCGACATGATCGACGGCCAGGTGAAGCTGATCTTCGACGCGTCGGAGCACTACGCTGCCGAAGGTGTTCCCAGCGTCGTGCTGGCGGGCAAGATGTATGGTTCAGGAAGTTCCCGCGACTGGGCGGCGAAGGGTCCAGTGCTTCTGGGCGTGCGCGCCGCGTTTGCGGAAAGCTTCGAGCGCATCCACCGCTCCAACCTGATAGGCATGGGCGTGCTGCCCTTGCAGTTCGCAGAAGGGCAGAGCGCAGAAAGCCTTGGCCTGGATGGCACTGAATCGTTCGACATTCCCATGCCCGACTTTGCTGGCCCTTGGCCACAGCAGGTGCAGGTGCGCGCCACCCGCGAAGATGGTAGTGTGCGTGCGTTCGAGGCGACAGTGCGCATCGACACGCCCACCGAAGCGGCGTACTACCGCAACGGCGGCATCCTGCAGTACGTGCTGCGCAAGTGCATCCGCAACGCATAATCCGCCGTCTTCTGTGCCCAAGGGACAGAAGACGGTTCTTGTGACCGCGGGGATAGGCGCAGCATGTCAGAGAGATGAGGCTCGGACCCTACTGTCATTCTGAGCGTAGCGAAGGATTTTCCGGATGCGCTAAAGGGGCAAGGCAGGTTCTTGCGCACCAAAGGGCGGGGTTCGACTCGTCTACGGCAAGCTCAGCAGGTGTCGTTGTGTACGAGTACTGCGGTAACGATTCGCCACCATTCACCTTGGTTGACATCGTTCCACGCGTTCCCGAAGCGCCCAATCGCTTCGTCACCACCGCACAAGACGAAAACAACGACAAACGCAATACAAATAGCGACGGTAACCGGCGGGAAGGGCTGGAGTACCTTTCTTGCAGTAATGGCACTTTTCATAGTGCCCTTTCTAACTGCGGATTCGTTCGTCTTGCGTTGCCCGGGAGAAAGCCTGCAAAGCTAGCTTTCGGCCGTCGGGCAGACGCATCCTTGGATGGCATCTTTGGATATCCCAGGAATTGCAAACAGCTTTTTTGTCGACTCATACTACGATTTTCGTCAGGTCGCGCGAACCGTACGCGAAGCGGCGAACTTCCATTACGTCGTTATCCACCACGTAGAGCACCATGTAGTTGCCTACGGGAAACCAGTAGTAGGGGAGGCGTCGGCTCCTTGTCGTTTTGTATATTGCAGCATTGGTGGGGTTTTCAAGGTGCTCGAGGATTCCCTGTTCCACTTGGTCTGCCAGGCGCTGAGCGGCAAGGGGGTTTTCAAGCACATCGCGAATGTAGAGCAGCGCTTGTAGCAGGTCGTCCCAAAAGATTGGGAGGTACTGGAGCCTATACCGCTTCGGCATGGCCTGTTCCTAGCGTTTTGCGGAGGGAGTCGAAGACCTCTTCGTGTGTGTAGAGCACGTTTGTGGTGGCGGCTTGCGCGTCGGCCACGTCGAGCAGGCTTTCGACGCTGCCGTTCAAGTGCTCGAATTGTTCGATGCTCATGACGACCATGGAGCCATAACCGTTCTTGGTAAGGAAGACCGGTCCTTCGTTTTGCACGCAGTCTTCGATTTCGGAATAATGGTTCCTCAGATCAGAAACTGGTCTAATGTTCATGGCAATCTCCTATCAGAATGTTATCAGAATATTATCATTGCAGCGTGCTGCCGGCAAGCCGTTTCAATTGATTGTCTGCTGGCGGGAAGCTTCGTTGCCAAAGTCCGCATAGCACATGTTGGAACGCGCTGCCTGCACGTGTCGATACGCTAACAGAACGGGACGTGCGAGGCAAAGACGTTCTACTAGACAAAACGCCACTTTCGAATGACCCTCTGGCAGAACGGCGGATGCACTATGGACAGAAAGCAAATGGAAGAGTTTTTCAAGGCCGTGGGCTTCGTGCCCCCCGAGGACGGGGAAGAGCGCGCAAGCGGCCCGACGGCGAGCAGCGAAGGCGGTACGGGCAGTAGCGGAAACGGTGGTGGCGCCACCGTGGGCTCCGACCCCGACGGCTGGACCGTCATCGGCGGCGGCAAGAGGCGCGGGCGCAAAGGCGGCTCGGGCGGGTCGGGAGGCTCGGGGGGGTCCAACGGGGGATCGGGCGGAGGCAGCGGGATTGTCGATTTCTTCATGAACCGCCTTCCCAGCTGGAGCAAGAAGGCGCTCATCTTCCTTGCCATTGTGGTGGTCCTTGTGCTCCTGTTCCTGTACTGGTGGTTCCATCCGCCGATCAACATTCATTCGCAGGACACGTGGAGCTTCATCCTAATATTCATCCTGCTTCCTACCTTCTTGATCTTGCATGGGCGCCGTCGCGCCTACGAGACGGGCGGAGGCAAGCGCGAGGCAAGCCCGAAAAAGGCGAAGACGTTCAGGTTCCTTTCCTATATTCCGCTTGCGCTTGCGGTGCTTGGGCTGATAGGCGCCGTTGCCGGCTGGAGCTTCTGGCCCGGCAACGCGGAGCGCTACTCCAACTTGCTCAAGATCGAAAACACCGACTTCGCTACCGACATCCAGGAAGTGGACTACAACTCCATCCCGGTCATCGACGGCGCGTCGGCGCAGATTCTGGGCAACCGCACCTTGGGCGAGATTCCCGAATACGTCTCGCAGTTCGAAATCTCCAGCCTGTATTCCCAGATCAACTACCAGCAGCGCCCGGTGCGCGTGAGTCCGCTTAACTACGCGGACTTCTTCAAGTGGTTCTACAACATGGACACGGGCATTCCTGCCTACGTGCTGGTGGACATGGCAAGCCAGGACACGCGCGTCGTGCGCCTTGACCAGCCCATCTACTATTCCGAGTCCGACCCGTTCTTCAAGAACATCGACCGCCACGTGCAGCTTTCCTATCCGTTCTACATGTTCGAGCAGAAAAGCTTCGAAATCGACGAAGACGGCACGCCGTGGTGGATTTGCCCGGTGCAGACGCGCACCATCGGCCTGTTCGGCGGCGAGACCATCAAACGCGTGGTGCTGGTGAACGCGAATTCGGGCGAGACGTTCGACTACGCCATTGAAGACGTGCCCCAATGGGTCGACCGCGCCTATCCTTCCGACTTGCTCATCCAGCAGTACAACTGGTTCGGCAGCCTCAACGGCGGTTGGCTGAACAGCTGGCTTGGTCAGTCGGGTGTGGTCCAGACCACGCCGGGCACGAGCGGCTTTTTGGGATACAACTACATTGCCAAGGACGATGACGTGTGGCTCTACACGGGCGTGACTTCCGCAACAGCGGACAATGCCATCGTCGGGTTTGTGCTGGTGAACCAGCGCACGGCAGATGCGCACTACTATGCCATCGCGGGCGCCACTGAAGAGTCGGCGATGCGATCGGCGGAAGGCCAGGTGCAGAACCTGCGCTACGAGGCTACGTTCCCGCTGCTGCTCAACATTAACGGGCAGCCGACCTACTTCATGGCCCTCAAGGACGGTGCCGGTCTGGCGAAGAAGTTCGCGATGATAGACATCCAGCGCTACCAGAACGTGGCCGTGGGCGACACGGTGGCAGAATGCCAAAAGAGCTACAAGGCACTGTTGGCGACCAACGGCATTTCGTCTGGCGGTTCTGCCGATGCGGGGACGCTGACGGCGAAGGGCGAGATCGCGTCCATCGCGCAAGCGGTCATCGACGGCAATTCGCATTTCTACCTGACGCTCGACGGAGACGGCAATATCTACGACTGCCCGCTTCCGGCGTTGATTGAAGTGGTGGGCTTCTCCGTGGGCGACACGGTCGAGCTGGGCTATTTCGAATCCGAGCCGACCTGCACGGTATCGGAGATCTCCGGCACGACGGCATCCGGTGCGAAGGTGGATTCGACCGCCACGCCCCAAGCGGCAAGTACCTCTGGGGATGCGGCCGGCGGCATGGCCGGTGTGGACGCGGCTGCAGACGGCGTGGTCGGCGCAGGCGCGGCGGGTGCAGGTGCGATCGGCGCAGGCACGGCGGAGTCTGCCGACGCGCTTGCCGGTCAGGCGGTGTCGAGCGCTGCATGACGCACGAAAAGAAGAAGGCGGACGGTGCCCAGTGATTAGTGACCGGTGACCATTGTTCAATGGCCATTGTTCAGTGTCCAGCGCCCAGCGCCATTCGCCTTTTTGTTCAAGACCTTGACGAGCAAGGAGCGCAATGCTCAACGAAGGTGGCATAGTTCCCGACGAGGCAGAGGGCCTGCGCGAGGTCACGCTTTACACGGGAGACGAAATTTACCTTCCCATTTGGGAGAACGACTCTGCTGCGCTTGAGGTTCAGCTGGGATGCTCGTGGCATCGCTGCAAGTTCTGCGACTTCGCCAACGACCCCTACCATGTGTTTTCGCTTCCCGAAATAGAGGCGAAGGCGCAGATGCTCCAACCTTTCGCCGAAGGCAAGGATCGGCTGTTCCTGCTTGGCGAAAACCCCTTTTCCCAGCCGATGGACAGGCTCGAGTGGATCTTCAACATTAGGGACCGATGGCTTCCTGGCCTGACAAAAGTGGCCATGTATGCCCGCTTTGACGACGTGCTGCGCAAGTCGGATGCGGAAATCGGTGCGCTCAAGGAACGCGGGCTGGTAGAGCTGCATATGGGGCTGGAATCGGGCAGTCAGCAGGTGCTCGACCTTATGGACAAGGGCATTTCGACCCTCCAGGCTCTGCGTGCCTGCGAACGCCTTCATCGCATTGGCGTGGACTTCTCCTTCACCATGATGGCGGGGGCGGGGGGCCGTGCGCTCTCTGCGGACCACGCGCGCGAGTCGGCGGCTTTCCTGAACGCGTCGCAGCCTAAGCGCGTATGGGTAACCGGTCTGCTCGTTTGGGAAAACACGCCACTTGCTCGCATGGTCGAGCAAGGGCAGTTCGCTCCGTGCTCCTTCGAACAGCGCTTGCGAGAAATGCGTGACATGGTGGCCGCCATGGACATGGAAGACTGCACCTTCGTGGATTCAACTGTGCTGGGCCAGTACACCATCCAGGGCCATCTTCCCGAACAGAAGGACGCCATCGTCGCCACCATGGAGGCGCTCCTCAATTCCCAAGACCTCAACCTGCTTTCGTGACAGGGCGGATTGAGGGCGCCGCGTAACCCGCTGTAGGACAGGGGTTGGAGGTCTGTCTTGTCTAGGTCCTGCTGGAGTGTCGGCAAACGAATAGGGTCAAACAAGCCTTCGTCTTGCAAAATGGTATAACCCTTCCTTTAACGGAATGGTTTTAATGCACTAAGGAAGTACTATAACCCTTCCGATATCGGAAGGGTTTTTGCTATAATGCCCTCAGAAAGGAGAGGGAATGCTGACTACCTCTGAAGCGGCAAAACGCCTTGGCGTGTCTCAGCGTCGTGTCGTCGGGCTTATCCACGAAGGAGCGCTGGATGCCGAAAAGCGCAGCGGCGTGTGGTTCGTTGACGAAAAGAGCGTACAAACGCGTTTGCGCACCGCCAACAGCAAGGGCGGGCGCCCGCCTGTCGGCCGCGGCAGGCACGACGTGACATTCACTCTCATGAACAGGACGCATGAGGTTGTCCAGCTTGTTTACAACCGTGCGCGGAAGGAGTTCGTTTCCATTGGCGAAATCTCCGACCACAAGCGGGCGCCTTTGGGGCTTGTGCACAACGGGTCGATGTCGCTTGCAGGCTTTAACAGCTGGTGGCGTGGGCGCGGCATTCCACAGACCCGCGACAACCTCTCTACGGTTCTTGAACTGGCCCATGCGGAAGTGCCCGAAGAACTGCTCTACCGCAATCTGGGGCTTTCGCTTTCCGACCAGTATTGGATCTGCCCCGTCGATGCACCCTTGCGGTGGGAAGACATCAACTTCTTCACGAACGGCTTCGAAACGAGCTCCCGTCTGACAGCGCCCCAGTTTGGCGACAGTGCGCAAGACGCGCATCCCGACAACACGTCGGATGGCAACCTTGCAAAGCATTGGATTGTCCACGGCAAGAAGCGCATCTTGCAAAAAGGCGGACAGCACAATTCGCAGGAGCCTTACAACGAAGTTGTGGCGACCTCGTTGCACAAGCGCTTGCTCAAAAGGCGGCAGTACGTTCCGTATTCTTTGGGGAGCCTGAATGGGGAAGTGGTCTGCGAGTGTGCCGACTTCCTTTCCGACGAGGAAGAATACATTCCCGCGCATTACGTTCAGAGAATCAAAAGCGCCGAACCGTCACAGTCGGACTATGCGCATTACGTAGCCTGCTGCGAAGAGCTGGGGGTTTATGACATAGAACACGCTTTGGCCTGCATGATGGTCTGCGACGACGTTATCGCCAATCATGACAGGCATTGGCGCAACTTCGGTATCGTCCGCAACGTCGAAACTCTGGAGTGCCGTCCTGCGCCCCTGTTCGATTCGGGGTCTTCGCTGTGGTGCAATGTGGATATGAAGACGCTCAAGACGGGCGACGCGGCGTTTCGTTGCAAGCCGTTTGACGATAGGCCGTCGCGACAGCTGATGTTGGTGCACGATTTCAGCTGGGCGAACGAAAAAGCGCTCGACGGCTTTGTCGACGAAGCGCTGGAAATCCTCGGTCAAAACGAATGGATTACCCCACGTCTTCCGTACGTCAAAAAGAACCTCGAACATCGAGTGCATCGCATGCAGCACATATTCGAGTGGGAGTAGGATAGTCTAGCCCTACATCTTGTCCGAAGCGAGAATAAGGCAAGGGTTTGGTCTGCCTTAGAGAGGACAAAACGATACGTCTACGCGTATAACCTCTCAAGATCGCAGTGCTTCGAAGGGGACGGAGGTTCGTCTTAACACAAGGG
>JAFUCW010000107.1 GCA_017459485.1 Eggerthellaceae bacterium
AAGGCGGTGTTGGCGTAGCCCTTGTCGTTGGCCAGCACGAGCACCGAGTTGTTCTTGCCGCACAGCGCCGCGCCGCAGAGCGCGTCGTAGTAGGTGGCGGGCGTGGCAACGCCCATCCTGTTGGGGCTCATGCCAAGCGCGACGCCCCAGTCGGCGATCTTGCGGGAGGTCTCGCGCGCGCCCTTGCCGCCCAGGCGGGCGGTGGTCATGCCCGCACGCTTGAGCTGGGTCTCCACGGAAGCGGGCACCGCCAGCGTGCCGCCCAGCACGACCACGCGGTTGACACCGCACTGCCTCATGGCAGAGAGCGTGTTCGCGTCCACGCTACTGCCGGAGACCAGGAACACGGGGATCTTCTGGGAGTAGGCCACGGGCGCGGCGGAAAGCGCGTCCTGGAAGGACTTCGAGGTGGCAAGGATCGCCTTGCCGGTCCTCCAGCGGCCCTTGTAGGCGACGTTGAGCTTGGCTGCCGTTGCGCGCGGGCCGGCGCCGTAGATGCGCTTCGGGGTGACGCCGGTGGCCGCCTTTATCTGGTCGAGCACGCCCTCGGAGACCGCCAGCGGCCCGCCTGCGACGATGACCTTGCGCGGCTTGATGCGCACAAGCTCCGCCTTGGTCTGGGCCGAAAGGCTCTTGCCGTTGGTCATCAGGATCGGCGCGCCCTCCAGGCCGGCCACGCCGGATGCGGAAAGCGCGTCGTAGTAGCTGCCGCTCGTGGCCACCACGACCGTGCCGCCGCAGCCGCTCGCCCAGCCCGCCTGCACGACCTTGCGCATGGTGTCAAGGGGACCGCTGCCCCACAGGCGCGTGAACTTGTTTCCCGGGATGGCGCGGAAGTGGTCCTTGTAGCTTGAGTATTTCGATTCGTATTGCGACACCAGGTAGTTGGGCACGTAGAACCATGCACCGTTTGCCACACCGCCGCCTCTTGCCGCCAAAGGCGTGTCTGTGAACATGCTTCCGCCGCTGCTTATCACCGAGCTTGTGCGGATGTAGACAGTCTTGAGGTTCGAGCATCCATGGAATCCGTTGTATCCAATCTTGTTCACTGTCGCCGGCAGGTCGACTTTGGCAAGTCGGGTGCAGTTATCGAACGCATAGTTATCTATCGATGCGACGCCCGATTTGATTACCAGCGTTTCCATGCCGGAGCATCCGGAAAACGCGCTCGCGCCTATCTGGGACACCGTGCCGGGAATGGTGACGGAACGGAGGCTCGAGCAATTTCTAAACGCACTCGTGTTGATCGAGCGAAGCGTGCTTGGGAACGAGATGCTTCCCAAAGCAGTGCACTTCTCGAACGCGTACTCCCCTATGGAGCTTATCTGGGTTTTGTTGAAGTTGACCACGCTCTGCACCGAACACGACCTGAACACATGGTCTCCAATGTATTGGCATGCGTTTTTGCCGCTCGAATTCGTCCTGAACACGATTTTGCTGACACCGGTGAGGTAGTTAAAGTTGATAGACGACGTTGTCTGGTTTTTGCTTGACTCATAATAGTAGTAGTTGACCTTGACCTTGAGACTGTCGGGCAAAGTGGTTACGCCAGAATCGATGAACAGCGTATGGACGCTGTGGAGATTGTCGACCCTGTCGCGCTCCGTGCGGCCCCATAGCGTTCCATTGGAGAGCACTTTGCCATTGCTGTTGCATCGGTACAGCCACCCATCCCCTTTGTACAATGCGTAACCGCTTGCGTACTGGTCCAAATTCGTCGAGGGAACGGCGGGGACCAGCCTGCCGCCCTCGTCGTCGCCTAGCGTGAACAGGGGAGCAGCCTGGTCAGCTGTTCTCGTGCTTTCAGACGCAGTTGCGGCACCTATTCCAGTCCCCGCATTCGAATCTCCGGCGGATTCCTCCGCCGCGAAAGCAGACGTCACGGGTAGGTAGAGCGCACATGCGAGTACGACTGCCAGCGCCAGGCGCAGCCATCTGCGAGCAGAAGATAGTATCGATGTTCTATTCATTGGGTCTCCTTTCGCGTTGTCCCTGAACAAGGAACGACCACTCTCATACGTTGCATAAATAATACCCCCTCGTTCAGGAGACGTGAAGACAAGAAGTTGCACAACATTTTTTTGATTTGGAATCTGCGGGCCCTGTGGAGGGGACTCTACGATTCGGGCTCTACGATTCGGGCTCTGCATGCGGTGCGGGCTCTGTGGAGAGGACCCTGTGGTTCAGAGTCTACGGTTCGGACCCGCAGCTCGGCCCTGCGGTGTGGGCTCTGCAATCCAAACACTGCTATTTGGACCCCCTCAAGCCGCACTCCTGGTCCGGCTGCCGCCTTTACGTGCTGCTTTTGATACGCA
>JAFUCW010000009.1 GCA_017459485.1 Eggerthellaceae bacterium
CGCAACCGGAAGTCCACTGTTGTAGCAGGTGGCGCGCCGGCTAACGCTGCGGTTTCCACTGGCACCCAATCTGCCGACGCTGGCGAAACCTCCATTGACGTTTCGACTGCGAGCGCGTCTGACGTTGTTGATTCGGAGGGTGTCGCTGGCGCCGCCGATGCAGAAGGCGCTGTGGAGGGCGAAGAATAATGGCGCCCGAAGGCGGCGTTCGCACAGGGAGTGCCCCTAACTTCTGCCCGCCGGTCGAAGAGGGCGTGGTGTTCACGTTTTCCGATGAAAACGGCGACCTGGTCAATCTTGAGTTTCTGGGCCTCGTCCTCATCGACGAGGCCCGCTCCGGTTTCTTCTTCCCTGTGACCGACGACGCTCCTGCCACCAGCTCCGGAGAAGTGGTCGTGCTCGAGGTCACCGACCTGGACGAAGAAGGCCAGCCCGACAGTTTCGAGCTGGTCGACGACGACGCAATCGCGCAAACTGCGTGGGATGCTTTCAAGGAAGCCACGCGCGACCTCTACGAATTCGAATAATTCTGATATAGTGGGTACATCTTCTTGGAACCGATTCCTGAAAGGCGGTCTCTCTTATGGGTCTTAAATCCGAAGAAGCCCTAGAGCTCGATTACGACGGTCTGTACGACTACCTGCGCAGGGAGCATTCCTGCTACATGGTTCACAACGGCAAGACGTACTATCTAACCGACGTGAATTCCCATGCCTGGCGCGCCCAGGACACCGCTGTCCTCAACGACAAGGGCCATTACACCGACTGCAGCGAACTGGTGAGCACCTTGGGCGAGTTCCTTGGCCTGCCTTTCGTGGACGGCAAGACGGTCAAGGACGTGTTCGAGGAGTCGACCTTCTACGCTTCCGAAAAGCCCGAAGAGTAACAACTGAATGAACAAATGAATTTACGATGCGGGCGCGTGCTACGATGCCCGCGTCGTCTTTTGCGAGCAAAGTAAGAAAAGGGACGGGTTCGTGCTCAACAAAGAAGTAGATTGCAGCTCCGTTCCTTTTCCCAGAATGAGCGCTAACGAAAGGATACCCATGGAATTCGATCCGGTGGCATACATAAACGACCCCGATTGGCACACGTCGGTCTACGGGCTCGACCGCATCCGTGAACTGGTGGAAGGACTGGGCAACCCCCAGAAGCAACTCAAGTTCGTTCATGTGGGAGGGACCAATGGCAAGGGCAGCGTGTGCGCCTACTTGGACTCGGTCCTTCGCAAGGCAGGATACACGTGCGGTCTGTTCACCAGTCCCTACATAGAGACTTTCGAAGAGCGTATTCGTGTGAATGGCCAGAACATCTCTGCCGACGACCTGCGCGACGTCACGCTTGCCGTGCGCGACGTGGCCGAAGCCATGGAAGACCATCCCACCGAATTCGAGCTTATGTGCGCGGTTGCCATGCTGCACTTCGCCCGCAGCGGATGCGACATCGTGGTGGCAGAAGTGGGTTTGGGCGGACGTTGGGACGCAACCAACGTCATCGATGCGCCGGAATGCTGCATTATCGTGCGCATCGGCCTTGTCCATACCGAGCTTCTGGGCGACACGACTGGCAAGATCGCGTCCGAAAAGGCGGGGATCATCAAGCCTGGCACGCACGTGGTGTCGTGGCCGCAAGACGACGATGCGCTTGCATCCATACGCACGGCGTGCAAGGCGGCCGGTGTGCCGCTTGTGGTGGCCGATTTGGACCAGCTTGAGCAAGACCCGGTCGACCTTGATGGCGCGAGTGCGCAAGGATCGCTTCCCGCCAGGCACTTTGCCTACAAAGGGGAGGAGTTCGACACGCAGCTTCTTGCCACGTACCAGCCTGCGAACGCGACCTTGGCCATAGAGGCGTTGGGCGTGTTGCGCGATCGCGGCTGGAAGATCACCGACGAAGCGCTCCACGCGGGCATCGCCGAAGCGGTGTGGCCAGGCCGTTTCGAAGTCATGGGCCGTGACCCGCTTGTCATCGTGGACGGCGGGCACAACCCCCAGGGCGCCGACGTGCTTGCCCAGACCCTGCGCGACGTGCTTCCCGAAACCAAACCCGTGTTCATTGTGGGAATTTTGGGCGACAAGGACTACGGCGCCATGCTCGAAAGAGTCGTTGACCTGGGCGAGGCGTTCGTGTGCGTCACGCCGCCGAACCCCCGAGCGCTTTCCGCCGAAGATCTGTCCCATTCGCTGTTGGCCCTCAAGCCCGACGCGAACGCGATCGTAGCGAAAGACTTCGACGACGCGGTTTCCCAGGCATACCAGCTTGCAGGACAGGACGGCGCTATCTGCGCATTCGGCAGCCTCTATTCCATCCACGATCTGAAAGCCGCCCTCCGTGCGCACGAATGATGCATCGAGCCAGGTGCAATTCATCATTTCCTTACCTTGAAAGGACGAGCGATGTACCAACTGAAGACCGAAAGCTGCTTCGATTCCGCCCATTTTCTGACTGACTACGACGGGAAATGCGAAAACCTGCATGGCCACCGCTGGCGTGTGGTGGTCTACATCTCTGCCGACGAACTGCAATCCGAAGGCCAGAACAAGGACATGGTGATCGACTTCGCGGACTTCAAACGAGCCGTCCGTGCGCTCACCGAAGAGATGGACCACATGTTCATCGTGGAAGAAGGATCGCTTGCGCCCGAGACGCTCGCGTGCCTGGAGCATGAGACGTTTCGCCTGTACATGGTGCCTTTCCGCACCACATCGGAAAACTTCGCGCGCTATTTCGCCGAACGCTTGGAGGAGCAGGGATTCCGCGTCTCGCAAGTAGAGGTCTACGAAACGCCCATGAACTGCGCTATCTACACGCCAGAGCGCTAGGGCGCCTGTTCGAAGAGGCGTTTGTAGAGCGCGACCTGCGCAGGGACGCTGCTTTCGAACTCCACGCCGCCTTGCTGCGACGTGCACGCGCACAGGCCATTCTGCTCCAGATGGCGCTTCAGGTTGCGCGCGGTCCCTTCTGCGCCGTCGAAGAACGCGACGTCTCCCAGCACGGCAGTGATCTGGCGTTTCAGGAAGGGGTAGTGCGTGCATCCCAGCACGACGCTGTCCACTTTTCCCACGTAGCCGCCGAGTTTGCGTTGTAGGTACTCCGAAATGGCAGGATCGCCCAGGTCCCCCGATTCGATCAGTTCCACCAGGCCCGAGCATGGCACCGTGACCACGTTGCCGGCAGCTCCATGCTCCTGTGCAAGGACGTTGTACTTGTCCAGTTGTACGGTGGCTTTCGTGGCAAGCACCAGGATGCGCCCACCTGCTTTCGAGGCGGGCTTCAACGCAGGCTCGATGCCAAGGATGGGAAGGTCGGGGTATGTTTCGCGCAACGCAGCGGCGGCGGCGCTGGTGGCAGTGTTGCAGGCGATGACAATGGCCTTGGCGCCTTCGTCGATCATCCTTGCCGCATGGAGAAACGAAAGCTCCCGGATGCGCTGTTCGCCCTGGTCGCCGTAGGGGGCGTTCGCCGAATCGCCGAAGTAGCGGAAATGCTCGTGGGGAAGGAGCGCCACGCATGCGCGCAGCACGCTCACGCCGCCTGCGCCGCTGTCGAAGACTCCGATAAACCTGTCGTCGCCCGTATTGCTCATGCGCAAAATGATACCAGTTCGTAAAGCGTCCTATCGTTGCACAAGGTAAAATGGAGCAGATTGAATCTGCGGGGTGCCGTCTGCTAAGACGCGCGCCCCCAACGCGAACAAGGCTCAAGTGCAAGGCGCACCCATGGGGCGAGGTATGCGGTTTCGTGTCCGTTCCTTTCGCTTTGCCGGGACGAAAGAGAGAGCGCATGCTGCAACCTGGAGACGAACTGCACGGCTTTATTGTGAAGAGCACCGAAGAGCTGCCCGAGATTGACGGGAATGCTGTGGTCATGGACCATTCGGCAAGTGGTGCGAAGCTTCTCTACCTGAAAAACGACGACGAGAACAAGGCGTTTTCCATCACGTTCAAGACGCCGCCCGCTGACG
>JAFUCW010000108.1 GCA_017459485.1 Eggerthellaceae bacterium
AGATACACCGCAGCCACCGCACTCGCAAAGCTCTTCTTACCTTTTGCTTCGATCTTTCTCTTTGCCATGTCAATCACCTCGTTTCGAAGCATTTCGTATGACTGCAGAATACGACGCCGACCTGAAACTCGACTGAAAAGCAGCTTAAGCCAACCTTAAAAGCCATTGCAATCTGCGCTGCAACCACCCGCGCGGTCCTGCGGTCGCGCTATTATCAGACGCATGAAGGCCACGCTTCCACCCAACGGAAGAAGCCCTGCACTGCGCAGTCCTTAATCCTCGTCTACCAGGCGTTTCACCAGGTTGCAAATGGCTTGGGCGCTGTTGAAGTTCTCTGGCACGATGTCCTTGGCAGGAATAGAGATGTCGTACTCGTCGCTGATTGCGTTGATGATGGCAATGATGTCGAACGAGTCCAGATGCTTGCCATCGACCAGGTCGGTCACATGCTCGTAGTCGATGCCCTCTTCCACGTCCTCAAGAATCTCTATGATGTCTTCCAGTTTGATGTCTTCCATAGAAGCGCTCCTTGGTTCGAAGTGTTGCCCCTATACTACCATTCCAGCGAATCCTCCTCGTCGCCGAATGCCCTTCGCACGCACGCTGCGTGCCGAAACGGCTTACGCCCTTTGGGTAGAGGGGCGAATCGCCTTCCGACGGGAACAAGACGCCAGCTCCCCTGCCAAGAGCTAGCCCCTGCCCGAAGACCGTCACTGAAGCTGGGCAAGCGCGGTGCGGTCGATCTTGCCATTCTTGGTAAGCGGCATCGCGTCGTCGAACACAATCTTGCTGGGCACCATGTAGCTAGGCAAACGGTCGTGAAGGTAGCCCCGTAGCGCGTCTTTGCCACAGTCGGCAACCACATAGAGCAGAATGCGCTTGCGCGTGTCGTTGTACAAACAGCACGCTCGGTCGACCCCTTCGCAGGACTGCGCGACCGACTCGATTTCGCCCAGCTCGATGCGCTGCCCCAAATGCTTTATCTGATGGTCTACCCTTCCAGCGTAGACCAGGTTTCCGTTTTCGTCCCAATAACCCACGTCGCCAGTACGATAGATGCGCTGGCCAGAGCAAAGAGGGCTTTCGGTGAACGCCTCGTCCGTGCGGGCCTTGTCTGCCGCATAGCCCAACGCAAGGCCGCTTCCCGCCACGCAGATCTGCCCCTGCTTCCCCACCGTATCCACCAGGGCATCGCCGTCGTCAAGAAGGAAAACCTCCGCATGGGGAAAGGGCTTGCCCACCGGCAGCACGTCACCGTCGAACGCAGGAGGAACTTCCCAGTACGTGCAGTTGCAGGTGACCTCTGTCGGGCCGTAGACGTTCACGAACCGCGCATGAGGCAAGGCCGCCTGCCATTTCGCCAAGTGCTTGGGCGGCATCACTTCCCCGCTGAAAATGACGATCCGCACCGTGTCGGGCGTGCGGTAGTCGAACCCGTTCATGGTGGACACGAAGCACATGGCGCTCACCGCCCACGTGCACACCGTCACGCGCCGATCGCAGAGAAAATCCATCAGCTGCACGGGCACACTGAAGTAGTCCCTGGGAATCAGGTGGACGGCGGCACCCACCGCCATCCCGCCGTAGATGTCCTTGACCGACACGTCGAAGTCGAACGGCGCCTGGTTGGCTATGACATCTTCGGAAGTGAAATCGAACAATTCGGTGAAATGTCCGATGAAGTCGATGACCGAGCCATGCGACACGACCACCCCTTTGGGCGTTCCGGTCGAGCCGCTGGTGAAGTTGACGTAGAGCGGGCTCGTTCGGTCCGTCGCGCTCCGTGCGGCTGCCAGCACCTCTTCGTCTGCATCCCATTGAAGCGCACGCTCCACCGGCGTCGCGGTGTAGTGCGTATCCGCCAGCACCGCATCCGCCTGCAACTCTGTAGCAGCATCGGTGAGCACGAACGCAGGCTGGAGTTTTTCGAGAATGGACGCCAGGCGTGCCGCCGGCTGCCGCACGTCGAGCACGCTGTAGGCACACCCCGCATACACTACGCCCAGCATGCCGCACAGCGCCTTCGTGCTCTTTTCCAGGTAGAGCGCAACCGCGCCACCGGGGGCAACCTGCTCTCCCAGAAACGTCCCGACGCGCCTGGCCCCGTCGCGCAGCTGGGCGAAGGTCAGTTGCGTTTCCACGTCGGCCACGGCAACCGCATCGGGCGTCTTCCGCGCTGCCGCTTCCAACCATTCCAGTACGTTTTCCATGGGCAGACCCCTTTTAGGTTACACCAGCGCCGTCAAGTCGCGGTAGCGTTCGAAATCTTCGGTAGAGCCCACCGTCCTCGCGCATACGCGCAGATGCACCGTCCCACGACCGCCAGGTTCGTAGACGATGTCGGGTTCGGTCGTCCATTCCTGCACGACCTTCCAGTCGTCGGATTCGGCAGAAGACCGGGCAAACACCTGGTACGCCGCCGTAGCGCCAGGGCCGGTCGCGCCATCGCAATGCAACGTGAGCGAACGACCATCGGATTCCGCCTCCACGAAGACAGCGGTTACCGAATCCACCGATGCGACTGCTTCTTCATAGGAGACGAAAGAAGAATCAATCTCATCCCCGGCCATCCGCTTGACATAGAGGTGCGCGAACGCCGTGCTGAACACCGCCGCTCCGCCGACGTTGAGGTGCGTGTTGTCGGCGTAGTAGTCCGGAAGCGTTTCGAACACGTTTTTCGAAACGCAGTTGAAATCGTAGAATTCCACGTTGCGCTCCCGCGCCAATTGCGCGAACTCCGACATCACGCGGACGTAGCCGGCGTCCGTGTCGACTATGTTGTGGGCGGGCATCGGCATGCTTGCCACCATCAAGTCGATGCCATGGGAAGCGCAGTAGTCCACGATCTCTATGAACGTCTCCCTTCTGCCGGGGTTGATCGCATCCGCAGCGCCTTCGGCCACCTCCGCGTCGACGTAGCGGTGGACAGAAGGGCTGTTCGGACTCATAGTCTTCTCCTGCGCCCCATGCCCAGCGTTCACATACATCCAGCCTTCGTCAAGCTGCCCCGCAGCAACGCGCAGGTCCTCCCCTTCAAGCTTGTTCTTCATGTTCTGCACGATGTTGGCTGGGCGAAACGTCGTGTGGTTGCTGATCCACGGCGCCAGCCAGTTAAGGGAGTCGGCGGTCGATGCCGCACCGTGCGCGAACAGCATTTCGCCCCAGACCGCAAGCGCCTCGTTCCCGTGCCCATGCCGGCGCCATTGCTTCAAGAAGGAGGTTTCGGGGCTGGGCGCATCCTTGCCCGTCAGCGAGCTGCACGATATCCCCAGCACCACGCGCTTGATGCCGAAGTCCTCGTAGGCCGCGCGGATGCCCACCAGGGACTCCTCGAGGTGCTGGTAGGGCGTGCCCAGGTTGAACGTCGTGGTGCCGCATGCTTCGTCGAAAACGGCAGGGTTGATGGCGGCTTCCGTGAGCGACGTGCCGATGACGAGCGTGTCCATGGCCTCGAGCTTGCTGTACTCGTCCCAGGATAGTTCGCTTTTCGATCCATAGGGCTCCAAAGCGAAGGTCAACACGGCGTTGCACGCGCACACGAAGGCGATCGCGACGGCAAGTTTGGCAAGGACAGAGACAGTTTTAGAAGTTCGCATACAGGAACCCTCCTCCCGACTCTGCCAGGAAGAACGACGAAAGGACCAAATAACCGCATGCCACGTAGGCAACCACGCGAAGGACGAAGTTCACCGAAAGCCCATGGGAGACCACGTCTGTGCCGCGCTCGCGCCTGAAGCTGACGACGAACACCACCGCGCATCCAATTGCGGCGGAAATGAGGCATTCGGGCATGTGGCTGACCTCGTGGATGGAAAACCAGGTGCCGAAATGGGCAAGGTCGAAGTTGAAAAGCGTGTTGGCGAACCCCGTAGCCAGATCGCCCGCATC
>JAFUCW010000109.1 GCA_017459485.1 Eggerthellaceae bacterium
TGGACGAGGGCATCCTGGGCCACGCGCTGGGCGTTATGGGATTCACTCGCGTCGAGGGCTCGTTCGCAGCCGAGTGGTGCATGCCCGAGCTCATGGGAACCGACGCGATTGCCGAGGCAGCCGCCATGGCAATGGCGAACCTCCCCGCATCCGCCGAACCGTTGGAAGGGGAGGGGTAGCATGCGCCTGGCAACCGTGAAATCCATTCCCACCGCGCTTCGCTTCGCAAGCGACCCCAAGGCCGCCGGCGTGCGCCATTGGACGTGGACCCAGGTCGTCTCGGGCGAAGCCCCCGCGTCGTATCCCGTCGCGTCCGACGAAAGCGGCATGTTCCTGCAGCCGTTCGACCAGCATTGCCTGGTGGCGGGCGTCACGGGTAGCGGCAAAACCTACAGCGTGCTTGCCCCGGCGGTGCTGTTGTGCGCTCAGTCGGAACAGGCGCCCAATCTGGTGGTCATCGACGCCAAGCCGACCCTGCACGACATGACGGCGGAGCGTCTGGGAAGCCTGGGATACGCCATCGTCCACCTTGACTTGCGTACGGGCAACGGCGACAGGTACAACCCGCTCCAACCGATCTACTACGCACGTCGGATGGGGGACCTGAACCAGGCAGACGTGCTCATGGACGTCCTGACGGGCAGCCTGGTCGAAAAGGTGCACAGCGACAAGGACCCCTTCTGGGAGCACACGGCATCGGCCTACATTGCAGGTTGCGCGTACGCGCTCATGGAGGTTTCGGGCAAGCGCGGTGCACCGACGCTCGGGCAGGTCTCGGAAATGGTGTCCCAGCCCTTGGACCGAATCGCCGCGGCTGTGAAGAAGCTCAGGGACGCGAACACGCGCAAGGTTCTCGAAGGCGTCCTGTCCAGCCACCGCGCGAAGGACACGTACAGCTCGATTGCCGTCGTCACGCAAACGGCGCTCTCCTACTACAACACCAAGGTGGGCGCACATGTAACAAGCAAGTCCACGTTCGACCTGGAAGACGCCCTGTGCGGTGGGAAGAAGACCGCCATCTTCGTCACGGCGGCAGACGAGCTTGGTCCGGACGCGAAGCGCTTTGCAAGCATCTTCTTCGACATGATGTATCGCATTTTCGTCCATCATCGCGAAACGGGTGGTGCGACCTGCAGCTCCGCGCGCGGCGTGCGCCTGATCTGGGACGAGTTGGCGTCGTTCCCGGCCACTTCCACCTTGGGAGACCTCCTTGCTACCAGCCGCAGCCGCAACCTGTTCATGATGGCAGGGCTCCAGAGCACCGCACAGCTGCGGGCGAACGGCTACAGCGAAGGCCAGGTGGCCGCTATCCTTTCCCAGTTCGGCAACGCGCTGCTCTTCAGGAACGCGGACAGGCACATCGGGGCGGAGGCCGACCTTCGCACAGGAGGGCTGGTCACTTCCAAGGACATGATAGGGCTTGCCACGGGGGAGGCATTCTTCATCCGCGGGGGTTCGCCCGTGCTGCGGACGCAGCTGCCCCCGTTCGACGCCCTGCCAGGGCACGCTTCGCACATGCTGGACGGCGAGACAAAGCGCGAAGTCGACGAGCTGTTCGAAGACGCCGTCGGCGGTTTGAGCGCCGAAGAGGAGGTGGCCGCGAAGTACGTGGTCGACGAGCGAACCGCGCAGCTGGAGTTCGACCGGCTTGCGGCGTTCCCCTCCACCCCGACGGAGGCAGAAGAGCCTTGGGCGCACAAGCTGCTCGACGTTCTGCACGAGCATCCCGATTCGTCGGGAATCGAAAAGGCGGCGACCATACTTTCGCAGAACGCTTCCGTGGAAGAGGGGGCGGACACGCGCCTTTGCGGGATTGAGCTTGCGAAGGTGATCAACCAGATCGCTGTGGAAAAAGGGGTTTTCGCGGTCGACATCTGCATGAACATGATCGTGTCGGGAGTGCTGCCCTACAACCCGGTCTTGTCCGACAGCCTCTACCTGGGAATGATCAGGGCCATGTCCATCGTGGAGCATCAGGATGCGCTGGTGGTCAACTCAATCCTGTTTGCCCAGCATATCAATCACGTCAGAAGCCAGTTTTCCGACCCCGTGTACGGACCCGGCGCCGAGCAGCTGAAGGAACTCGCCTCCGTTGGCAGGGGCTTGGTGGGCTTTAGGGACTGGAAAGGAGACAACGGTTCCGAAGGGAGCATATCTGCCAGCCACGCACACCGCACGCTTCGTGAAACCATCGACAGCCTGAAGCCGCTTGTGGCACCCGAAGTGGACAAATGCGCGACCTGCTTCGAAGCGCTGGCGAACGAAGGCGTGCAGCTGGGCAGCATGCTGGTCGGATGCGCGCCGGAGGACGAGCTGCTGCAGGCCCAGGTTGTCTTCGCGGGGGCTTTCGGTGCGCTTGTGCGCCCGGACGTCGTCGGCAGGATGAGGGCGGTCGTGACCGACAGCATGCGCAGCAGCATCAGCACTTTGTAGGACCGAGCACGAAAGGCGGAAAGGAAGACGGTGGAGAAGACGATGGAATCTTATGCGCTGCCTTTGCTGGGCGGCAGGGCCCAGGAAGCGCGTGCAGTACAGCTGGCTGCGGCGCTTCTGCCCGCGCCATATCTTGTAGCTCCCGCATTTCAATCGAGGTGATTTGTATGGCCGATCTTGTCAGCATAATCAGTCCACGCCTTATGCTTGCAGATGCCGCCGCATTTGCAGCCAGGCTCTTCGGGCGCCCTAAATCTTCCTTGCGCATTCGGAGCGAAGGCGCTGCCCGCTACATTGCAAACTCGGCAAAGAAAGGTCCTGATGCAGTAGAGCTTTCTGCAACGGTCATCGAAATACGCGCCGACGCATTCGAAGAGTCTGGGCGCCAAGAGGACGCCGACACGCAAAGAGAAGCCCTTTTGGAGGGCCTTGCCGAGGCCGCGAGGCAGGATGGCTGTAACTTTCGCACGCTCGCCCGGGTCGTAGAAAACGATGCCGCTCAGCGCGGAGTGGACGACGACTTTGCTGCTTCAGAGCTTTTGTACAGAGACGTGATCAAGTACCGCGAAGCAGCCTTCGAGCACTCTGGCCTCGAAGGCGATTTCGAAGAACTGATGACGGCATACAGTCTCCATTGCGACGTTGCTGCCGTGTATCCATTCTGGGAATGCTGCCAAGTGTGTCGGGATCGCGTGCCCACCAGGAAGCCGCCTCTCCGCTGTCCCGCATTGATTCGCCTGGCAGGAGAGGGGGCTTATGTGGAGTAGGCCCCGTAGCGCCGACCCGGCCTCATGCGCGCCAAACGTGGAACCTGGATTGCTGTCAGCCCAGGATGTTGTCGATCATGCGGTCTTTCAGGCGGTTGACGGTGTCAAGCTTCCACTGCGGATAGCCAAGCCCGGGATCGGTGTAGGCGAAATCCTTCAGCGCAACAAGCTTTGAGCGGATGGCAGGGGTCATCACAGCCTTGGCGATAGTGGAGAAGTCGGCGCCAATCTTTGGGCCTATCATATTCAGGTACTCGTCGAAGTTGTCACCTTCCATCATCATGGGCAGGCACGCCATGTTGTGGTCGAACAAAGGCGCCATGCGCAGGATCTCGCCCGTGTCGTTGTCAACAAGAAAGCCATAGTTGCCCGAATGGCGGTCGACGTTGGCAACGACGGCATCCATGACCACCATCTCGCGGAAGCCCTCCTCTGCGTTATGGGCAGCGCAAAACTCGAGCATGTCCTCGACCTCGAAAGGCCCGTCGAAGAAGCGGTGCGCCGACACAAAACCTGTCTGCTCCGACGTGAACAGGGGGCACTTGCTTGCCAGCTTCCCGCGGAAGTTCACCACCGTGTAGTCCACGTGGTCGATATGGGCTGCAGCGAGGATGTCCGAAGCCAGCTTTTCCGAATAGGGCTCGAATCCCGCATTAGCGTATCCAGTCGACCCGCGCTTGAGCAAAGAAATCCGACCGTCTTCGCGCACCCAGCACTTGGCGAACGATCCCGAGGTTGCGTATTCCGGAGAGGTCGGCGAGTTCTGCCGTCCGTACATCCCCGTGCCATCGAAGGCGATGCGCGCGATCACGTCGTCGAAGGGGTTGCGGTAGAGCGACACGTCTGCCCAGGTTATCTCCTCGTCGGCCCGTTTCATCCAGAATGTGTCGGTAAGCGAAAGGCAGCGCGCCATCCCGATGAAATCATGGCGGGTAGTGAGCCCCAGCTCGCGCATGAGCCGCTCGATGGAAACACGGTGCTTTGCGATCTGGCGGCCGTCGATCCAGTCGTTTATGTTGACGAAGCCGTAGGGGAAATAGGAGCCCAGGCGCTCAATCTCGTTGTAGCGGAAGTCGTCTAAACGCTTCTCCTCTGCGTAGGTCGCAACGACCTCGTCTTTGTTCATAAGCTGATAGAGCATCGTGCCACCTCCTTTGGCGTCCCGGACCACGGTTTGTATTATATGCTCTTTTCTTAGGCCATTGCATGCTGCATCATTTCCATAACCAGGGCTCTCGATGCCAGGTCTTTCGCAGCTACCGCGCGACGGATGATCCAAGTCCGTTGTCTGGCACGCATAAGGATGCTTTTGCGAAAAACGCGCTTTGCGCTGGCGTGGCAACAACTATAATCGTGATAACGTACTGGCTAAGCTGTTGTTCGTGAGAGTGGGGTATTGGCATGGGTAATTTCTGTATGCGCTGCGGCAGGAAAATCGATCCGACGGACTTCTATTGCATGTATTGCGGCACTGCTACGGGCGTGACCGACGCCGATGTAGCCGCGCTGGGAGCGCCTCTATCTGTTGCAGGTGTTTCCGATGAGTCTGATTCGACCATTGCCGTCGATGCTCCAAGCGCTGTTGGCGTCCCTGTTTCTCCTGGTGGGGACGTCGCAGTGGATCCTCTCGTCAATTCTTCGACTGCTGCCGATGCCGTTTCGGCAATGACGGTAGACACGCCCGACGACGCCGTGTCGACGAGGGTGGTCGATCCACCAGCCAACGTGCCGATTCCTGCAGAGCCACAGCCTTTCACCTTCGCAGACGCTCAGGAGGCAGGAAAGGAGCAGGATGCAGAAGACGCGATTGCCACCATGTTCGCTCCTGCTGCTTCGTGTGAGGCTGCGTCGGTGCCCGATTTCGTGTCCGACGTGGCGCAAACGACCGAGTCCGCGTTCGATTCTGGATTCGATCAAGCTTTTGCCGACGACCACACGCCCGTTTCGGAGCCAGCATCGAGGTTCGATCCGGAACCTGCGCTAGTCCCCGAATCCGAACCTGCGCTCGAACCTGAGTTCGAACCTGCGTCCGCCGTGGCTCTCGAGCCCGTACTGGCCTCCGAGCCCGCATTCGATCCCGAGCCCGCCCCGGCCTTCGGGTCTGCGCTTGAGCCAGAGTTCGGGCCCGCTTTGACTCCTGCGCCAGAGCCATCGCTTGATTATGACCCGGCCTCTGCGCCTGCGTTCGCGCCCGTGTCCGCTCCGTCCCCCGAGCCCGCGCCCGCACCTGCGCCTATGCCTGTGCCTGCGCCCGCGTCCGCACCTATGCCTACCCCTGCCCCCTCTTTCGCGAACTCGTCGGCGACGATCATCGAGCTTCCTACCGACGCTCAAGGCTATGCGCCGGCTTCCGCAGGGCGCCCAGTGCTGGTACGCAAAAGCGACGGTGCCCGTTTCGACGTCGTTGCGCCCTGCGTCATTGGACGTGCCGACAACTGCGAAGTGCGCATCGACGACTACCAGGGCATCAGCCGCATGCACGCCAAAATCTACACCGATGCTTCTGGAAACTACCTGGTCGAAGACCTGTTCTCCACCAACAACACCTACGTCGGAAACGAGCGCGTCACGAACGGCTCTCCTTGCAGGCTCGATCCTGGCGCAACGCTTAAGCTGGGGTCGCAAGAATTCGAATTCGTTATTGAGTAGCTATCAGGAGGTATGCTCATGCGTTGTCCACAATGCGGTAGAACGGTAGAAAACGAAGGTGCGGCTTTTTGCCCCAAATGCGGAGTGGGCCTTGTGGCCGACGAACCTGGTGCGTCCGAACCAGCTGCTGGTTCCCAGGAGTACTTCGACGGCGCTTTGGCGCAGGACCTGCAGCAGGATTCTTCGCAGGCAACAGATTCCGCTTCCGCGGCTCCCGCCGATCCAGGTGCGCCCTTCAAAAGCGCAGCCCCAGTGGCTGCAACGGGGCAGGCCGTTGCCGCCGAGGGGGCACAACCGCAGGCGCGCACGGTTTTTGCCGACCAGCAGTCTCAGGTGGCGGCCATCCAGCAGCAGCCCCAGGCGGCGGCCATCCAGCAGCAGCAATCGCCGGCTGCATATTCGCAGCCCCAGGGTCAGCAGAGCCCGAACCTGTACGGCCAGTCTGGCCAAATTCAGCCTGGCGTCCAAGCTACGGGCGCCCCTTACGATCCCGCCCTTGCCGCAAACGCGCCCTTCCTTGCCATGTGGCAAACGCAGGGTGGCTACACGGCACTCGGAATCCTGGCCGCAATTGGCATTAGCGTGTTTTCGAATATTTTGTCGGGCACGGGAGTGCTTTCGATTGTGGGCTCGATTATTCAGATCGGCGTGTTGGCGTTTTCGATTTACTACGCGCTGGCAATGTATCCTAGCCTGTTCACCTCCAGCCCGAAGGCTACGTCGGTTAATGCCGTTTCGTTCTTGAACGGGTTTGTCGGGGGCATCATCTTCGGCCTTATATGGAACAGCAATCTGACTAAGAGGTACAAGGGCATTTCCAACATTGTCTTTGTTGTCTTTAACTGCGTTGTGTTCGTCGCGGCGTTCTTCTTCGGCATTGCGCTGGTCGGTATGGTCGTGGGTTCTGCAGGACAGATGTAAACCTACTAGGAGGCTAGGAGGCGCCTTCTATGCGCTGCACCATATACACCGCCACGTTGTGCCTGGCTGTCCTGTTCGCAGCATGGCCGTTGTTTGGCTGTGCGCCGGGAAGCCAGGCGGCAAGCACAAGCGGCACAGCGCAGCAAGAGGCCTCTTCCCAGTCGCTTATACCTTCGAGCGCGCAGCCGCTTCCCTCCGACCGTCCGGCACCCGCCGAACCGGCTGGTTCCACCCAGCCGTCTTCGGTGCAAGCCTCTGGCGACGAGTCGTCCGACGCGATCGACGTGCCGTCTCAGGACACCACAGCCCCTGCGGATCCCATGGGGACCGAAGCTTCGGCGGAAGAGACTCGCGAACAGAGCGAGCCTGTCGAAGCTGCAGAGTTGGCGCAGACGAAGACGGTCGTTTGCATGGGCGACAGCATTACGCAAGGGCACGTGTTCGGCTACGACGACCCCGAGCCTTGGCCGACGTATCTACAGGAGCACCTGTACTCCTTGGAGCAGGACTGGACGCTGGTCAACTTGGGCGTGTCGGGCACCATGCTGCTCGACGAAGGGCGCTGCCCCTATCGCGCGACGGGCAACGTCGAAGTTGCGAAAAGCCTTTCGCCTGACATGGTCATCTTGATGCTGGGAACCAACGACACCTACGACGCGGCATGGAATGCGGAAGCATACCGCACCGAACTGCGCGCTCTTGTCAACGAGCTGAAGGAGTCCCGTCCCGGTATCCAGATGGTGCTCATGGCCCCTCCGCACGTGTTTTGCGACCCCGACCCCAACGCCGCAGGTCCCTTCTACATGAACGATGCCATTCTGGGACAAGAGATCCGTCCCATCGTCGCGGAAATCGCTCAGGAGACCGAAGCGCAATTCGTCGATCTCTACCAGCTCACCGAGGGCCGCCTCGGCTGGTTCCCCGACACGGTTCACCCGAACGGGGCGGGCAACCGTGCCATTGCCGAGTACATCTTCCAGTCGGTGTTCGCATGACATCGCGTGGATTGCGTCGAAAGGAAATGGGATGATCTGCTCAAAGTGCGGCGCGGAGTTGGTTGACGGAGCGCAGTTCTGCGCAGCGTGCGGGCAGTCCGTATCGAGTCGCGACGCAAGCGAAGCGGTAAGAAGCGCGCTGGCGAAAGAATCGGCAGACCGTTATGGCACTGCAAGTGGCGCAGGGGCCTTGCAGGCAGTCCCGGCGTCTCCGCAGCGCAGCACGGGGTGGACCTCGCGGCTTCCCATTATTGCTGCTGCCGTTGCGTTGGTCGGAATTGCCGTGGGCGCCGCGTTCGCGTGGGGGATGGGCCAGCACGCGGACGACCCAGCGTCCTCGAACGGCTCTGCAGGCGTTGCGTCTTCTTCGCTTGAAGTTGCAACTTCGGCGGAGGCGAGCTATTACCTGGGTGTATACGACGGTAATGTGGCCGTGCTGATCGAAAATGGAAAAGAGCCGGCACACATCTCGCGACTGTCTGTTTCCGACTTGGACCCGTCCCTTGCGGCGGATTTAGGTGCCGGCGTCCCTGTTGCTTCGCTCAAAGACGGGCTTGCTTTGATCGACGCCTACCAAAGCAAGGTGGACAGCGCTGCAGCAGAGGAAAAAGCAAAGGCGGACGCGGAGGCAAAGGCGGCCCAGGAGGCGCAGGCAGCAGCAAAGGCAGAAGCGGAGGCAGCGGCGGCCAAGGAGGCGCAGGAACGCGTGGCGAAGGAAGCCGAACAAGCGGCCAAAGAGAAAGCTGAAAAAGAAGCGCAAGAAGCGAAGGCCCGCCAGGAAGACAAGGCCGCAGCCGACGCTGCGAAGGCGGCGCGCATGGTCGAGAGCATGGAAGGGTGGTGGCAGATGAACGGCACCGACCCTTACGTCTACATTGGGGGCGGAGACTGGATCATCTATCGGGCAGATGGGTCCAACCCCAACCATTTCCGCACGCTTTCGGCTGGCGACCTGGTTCGCTTCGACAACGGGCTTCCGGGCGAGTTCAACGGCGGCCCAGGCTACTACATTTACACCACCGACCCGCAGAGTTTGGGATACTACCTAAGCGACGAAGACTTCGACGCCGACGGCAGGATAGACGTCATTCGGCACGCGAGTCCCGACGGCAGCGACCACAAGGAAGACCAGAACATCTACCGCGTCAGCCCGCCGCCATGGGCGTAGGGCTCTTTCCGTGAAAATCGCGGGTGAATTACGGTCACCTGCGGTCTTGCTGGTATGATTGCACCCACGCAAAGATAGGGGAGGCCAGCAAAGTGGCACTCATTGTCGCAAAATTTGGAGGAACGTCCGTCGCTTCGCCCGAGCGCATCCAGAACGTGGCGAAACGGCTCGTTTCCATGAAACAAGCGGGCAACCAGGTGGTGGCCGTGGTCTCTGCCATGGGCAAGACCACCGACGAGTTGGTTGGCCTGGCGCGTGCGCTTTCGAAGAATCCGCCCAAGCGCGAAATGGACCGCCTGCTTTCCACGGGCGAGCAAGTGTCCATGACGCTGCTTGCCATGGCAATCGACTCGTTGGGCCATCCATCCATGAGCTTTTCCGGCCGCCAAGCAGGCATCCAGACCGACACGGAGCATTCCAAGGCGAAGATTCAGGTGGTGCATGCCGACCGCATCAAGGCGGCGCTCGACGAAGGTTACATCCCGGTGGTTGCGGGCTTCCAAGGCATCGACCAGCGCGGCGACATCACCACGCTTGGGCGCGGCGGCTCGGACACCACGGCGGTGGCGGTTGCCTACGGCATCGGCGCCGACGTGTGCGAAATCTACTCCGACGTCGACGGCGTCTACACGGCCGACCCGCGCGTGGCGCCGCGTGCGCGCAAGCTCGACGTCATCAGCTACGACGATATGCTCGAGCTTTCGAGCGCGGGTTCCGGCGTGCTTCAAAGCCGTGCGGTCGAGTTCGCACGCAAGTACCATGTGGTTATCCATTCCCGTTCCGCATTCTCCGACGCGGAAGGCACGTATGTGAAGGAGGCGGATCCGTCCATGGAAAACGCCGTCATCTCCGGTATCGCGCACGACACAAGCGAAGTGAAGTTCACCATTCGCGACGTGCCGGACTCCACGGGCATCGCCGCGCGCGTGTTCTCTGCGCTGGCGGGCAATTCCGTCAACGTCGATATGATCATCCAGAACATTTCGGAAGATGGGCGCACCGACATTACGTTTACTTGTCCCGAAGCGGACCTGGATAACGCCAAGGCGGCAGCGGAGAGCGTGATCGAAGAGATTGGCGCGCGCGACTTCGTGGTGGACTCCAACATTGCCAAGGTCTCCATCGTGGGCACGGGCATGAAGTCGTCACCAGGCGTTTCAGCCCGGGCGTTCACCGCATTGGCGGATGCGAACGTGAACATCCTGCTTATCTCCACCAGCCCCATCCGTCTTTCGGTAGTGGTTTCGGCTGAGCAGGTGGACCTTGCCGTGCGCTCCTTGCATACGGCATTCGGGCTGGATTCGGACAAAGTGTTCGAAGAGACTATGCTTTCCGCCGAAGAGCTGGAAGCGAAGAAAAACAAAGGGCGCTAGCCGCAATCTGGTTTAGGCGCATATATCCAGGCGCATGCTATTAAGTGAACCAGGCGCGTTGTGCCATGCGGGAAAGGTTGATCCATGAATAAGAATCCAGTTGTTGCGGTGTGCGGTGCCACGGGTGCCGTGGGACGCGAGTTCATGAACGTGCTGCACGACGTCGATTTCCCCGCTTCCCAGGTGAAGGCGCTGGCGAGTGCTCGTTCGGCGGGAAGCCAGCTTGCCTTCGGCGGCTGCGGCCAGGTGCCTGCAGGCTCCCTTACCGTCGAAGAGATGAAGCCGGAATCCTTCGAAGGCGTCGACATCGCGCTGTTCTCTGCCGGTGCTTCGGTGTCCAAGGAGCTGCGCCAGGCCGTGGTGGATGCCGGTGCGGTCATGGTGGACAACAGCAGCGCGTTTCGCATGGACGAAGACGTCCCGCTGGTGGTTCCCGAAGTGAACCCGCAGGATGTCGAGTGGCACCAAGGCGTCATTGCCA
>JAFUCW010000010.1 GCA_017459485.1 Eggerthellaceae bacterium
ACGGAAGCCGCGAACACGAGCGCGTACTACCTCGCCGACTACAACGGCCACGTCGCCATCTTCCGCTCCGGCCAGGACGAGCCCTCCAAGGAGACCTCGACCGAGACGGCGTCCCTGCCAGACGACGTCATCAAGAGGCTGGGCAGCCACATCCCCGCCACGAGCGCCGAAGACGCGCAGGCGCAGCTCGACCAGATCAACGCCGACGTGCTGGCGGCCGCCGAAGAGGCAGCGCGCTAAGCGGAAGAGGAAGAAGCGGCCAGGCAGGCAGAGGAGGCGGCCAAGAACACCGTTCAGATAACCTGCACGGGCAAAAACGGCGACGTGCGCACAGCCGACATCCACTGGGTACGCGACGAAATGGTCGTTCCAGACGCGTTCGACCGCATCTACAGCGACGAAGAAATTGCCGCCATGAACGACGGGGAGCGCTGCGTTGCCCGCAACGAGATCATCGCTCGTTCCAACGGCTACTCGTTCAAGAACGGCGGCTTGCGCGACTACTTCCGTGCCCGCAGCTGGTATCACGAAAATCCTGGTGCAGACGGAGGCGGCGGGCTTTCCGCCGGATCGATCGCCTACCAAAACGTCGAACGCCTGCGTGCCCGCACCGATCCCTGGTGGCTTGACCTGGCAACGTACTAGGAGCTTCTTCGCGCTCAAAAGGCATTGCAACGAGCAGCACAGCCTGCCCGGCAATCTACGCTGCCAAGACTACCTCCTTGAGCCAAGGAGGTACGTGAGCTATTGCTCCATCCGCTGGGAGACCGCAGAGCCAATCGGCGCCAGTGTGCGGTCCGCGCCCGCCTGGTAGAAGCCGTCGCCTCCGCACATGATGGCAATAACGAACGGGCGACCGGCTTCGACGATGCCCGCGTCGTTTCGCGCCGTGCCAAGCGTGCCCGTCTTGTGCGCGAACACAACGTCGGGAAGCCCCTGTGCGATGCCGGCGTTGTCCTGCTGTCCTTCGAGCGCATGAAGGATTTCAGCACTGGCATCGGGGCTGACAAGCTGGCCCCGGTAGATCATGGTGAGCAGGGATGCAAGATCGTCGGTGCTCGTGTAGTTCTCTACGCCCGCCGCCACGGCTGCCTCGTCCATCATGAGCCTGTTCTGCTCCGTGGACGAAAGGCCCAACGCTGCAGCTTTGGCGTTCATAGCGTCCATCCCCACGGCGTTGGTAAGAATGTTCGCAGCGGTGTTGTCGCTCACGTCAATCATGCGGTCGAGCAGCTCGCGGTAGGTCACGGAGGCGCCTGCTCCCATTCCGCCAAGCGTACCCGTCCCACCCACGATATCGCTTTCCTGGAGAATGTAGGTTTGGTCGAGCGCGTAGTTGCCCATTTCGACGCGGTCCATGAACGCTGCCGCAATGGCAAGCTTGATCATGCTCGCCGCAACCATCTTCTGGTCGCCGCCCAAGCTGGCGCGGTCGCCCGTCTCAAGGTCCACGACCGTCACAGCCACCTTCATGCCCGATGCTTCCATGAGAGGCGCGCACGCCGCCGAGACCCTGCTTGCCAGTTCTGCCGAGTCGTGCACGTCGGTACGCTCCTGCGGCGCAGGCTCGGCAGGGCTGTCGGGCACCACGACCGTCATTTCTTCAAGCTCTTCGGAAGAGAGGCTTGCGGCCGACTCGTTGATGCGCCCCGAAGCCCCGACTGCCTCCTGCATCAGCTGGGTGTCGCTCTCCTGACTATAGTGGCCCCAATTTTCTGGACAGCTGATTAGCGCTTCAAAGAGAGACCCCGTAGAA
>JAFUCW010000110.1 GCA_017459485.1 Eggerthellaceae bacterium
AAAACCACCTGCGAGAGCAGAAGCTGCAAGGGTATCTTTAAAGCTGGCATTGGTAGCGACAATTGCCGTTGTTGCTTTGCCATACTCTTTGGTGATCTGTTCCATAGTGGCCAAGGCGTTAGCGCCCGCCAGGCGCTTCCAGGTGACCTTCGCCTTATTAATAGTAAAAGTCTTCTTAATGGAATCCTTGTAGTCACCCTTGCCTGTAATAGTTACCGTAGCTGTGCCAACATTGGTGTTGTTCTTGTAAGAGAGCGTATAGTCGGTGCCGGCCTTCAGCGTCTTGGTCGTTCCGTTCACGGTCACCTTCACGGTGGGCGTCTGCGTCTGCGCCTTGCCCGTGTAGGTCTTGTTCGCCACGCCACCCACCGCAGCGCCAGCGATGCTGATGGCTTTGACGGCGACTGGCGCTACCGGCGCAGCGTTAAAGGTGATGGTCGCCGTGCTGCCGTCGTCGGCAATGTCCACGTCCTGTTTGGAGAGGTCAACCTGGCTACCGCCCACAATAAGCTTAAACGGCACCCCAGCGCCCAGAGCACTCTCGCTGAACTTCCAGTCGTTCTTTGCCTTTACCGTGACACTATACTTGTAGGTCTTCCCCACCTTGGGAATGCCCGATCCGTCATTCTTGTTGATGACCGAATCGGCAATCCAGGCTTCGTCGCCCAACTCCATCTTGTCGTTGAAGTTGACGCCGTCGGTGTCCAGCTCGTCGTGGACTTCGGTGGTAAACGGAATCTTATTGACGGGATCGAGCTTAGTCCAGACGTTGCCGATGTCCACGGTAGTGATTGTTTTAACCTCCGCCGGAATCCCACTAATCACCACGCGCTTGAAGGTGGAAATGGTGCCCTGGGTCGTGTCGAAGCTGACCGCAGTTTCGCCCTGCGTGCCCGCGTAGTCGGTGTAGGCCAGTCCCGTGGCGCCGTTGTCGCAGGCGAAGAACTTCCTGCCGCTGTCGCTGTCGTAGTAGAAATACGGCCTGGTGCGCCCCGCCACCACCTGGTCGCCCGCATACGACGTGTAGGGTTCGGTCCAGCTACCGTAGGAACGGTTGGAGTCGCCTTCGGCGACCACGCCGCCCAGGCCCACCACCTTAGCCCCAGGATAGGATATCATGCCGGAGTTACACCCGGCGGAGACCTGCTTCGAGTAGCCGCCCACGCCGATTATCGTGCCGCCTTTTGCGGTTGCCGTGTCGTAGGTGCCAACGCTCTGACCCAGGGCGATGCCGCCCACGCCCATGATAGAGGCGTTATCGGCGCAGTCGGCTCTCCCGCTGTAGATGCCCCAGCTCGAGTTCCCCGCTTCCACGTTGCCGCCGACGCCCAAAATAGAAGCGGTGCCGCTGGCGTCCACCCACGTATTGATGCCATGGGAATAGCTGTAAGCCCTTGCCGAGGGGCCGCCTGCGCCCACAAGCCCCCCTGCCGAAACGCTTACCTTGCCGCGGGCCGAATAGCCGGCAGACTTTGTCGACGAAGCGGCGCCCACGCACACAAGCTCCGGGCCGTTGACCGTAAGTGGACAGCTCGCATACAATCCGTCGCTTTCCGACGACGAGCCTGCTGTGACGCCGCCCACGCTGGTAAGCTGACCCGTGCCGGCAAGCGTGTAGGACCCGGCATTAATGACCACGCCGGCCTGGATGGCGCTGTTCGCGGTGCTCTCGTAGAGGTTCACGAACACGGCGTTGTGCCCACCCAAATCCAGCGAGCCTTCCGACTGGGTGCCGTTGGCGCCGAAGTTGGTCCCGTCGGTACCAATGTGGTGCACGTCGCCGGCAAGCTGTTCTGGTAGCCCGAGGAAGTTGTTGGCCTCCGTAGATGCCTGCGGCACGACAACCACACCCGTGTCGAGAGAATAATCCCCCGCATGGCTTGTCGTGGTTTCCTGGAAGGTGTCGCTGACATAGCCCACCTTGGCCGCCACTTTCACGACGGAAGCAAGCTGGGGGTCGGCAAAGCGGAATGCGGCGCGCTGGCCACCCAGGCCGCCGTCCACCAAACCCGCACGTACGATGGCAGTGCCGCCGTCGAAGCTAACCTGCGAACTGCCGAGCTCGTAGCCCCGGATGCCGTACGATGAACTCGTCGCATTGCCGCCCTGGGCGACAAGGACACCGCCATCCATGGCGTAGCTGCTGCTTAGTTCCACACCCATACTCGTGATGGCGCTGCCGCCTGTAGCAACTACCGTGCCACTTCGCACCGTAAGGCCCGAAGAGCAGAAGATGCCCGTCGACTCTTCACTAGCCACACCGCCTGTTGCCACGACCGTGCCCGTGAAACTAGGGTCGAAGGTAAGCAAACCGTTCACCGAGATGCCGAATGAGCCATCGTTTTCGGGAGCATAGCCGCCCGAAACCGCAAGGTTGCCATCGCCCGTAACGACAAGGCTGCCCTGCATGAATATGCCAATGGCGTTCGTGCCGCCCACCAGCGCATTGTTGCCATGGAGCACGAGCGTAAGGTCGCCTTGCGCGGAAAGCATGGGACCGCCCGTGTCGTTACCCGTAGCAGCGAAGTTGTTCAAGGTAAGCGTGCCCGTGGACGCATCGAAGGCAGCCGTGCCGTCACCAAAGATGTCGGGGTTCGTGCCAGAAACGGCTTTCCCTGCGATGGTCAAGCCAGTAGCAGGATTGCCATTGCGCGTCTTGATGCCTTGCGCTCCCGCAGATGCATTCTGCGTTTCACCCGTGCCGGAAAGCGAAAGAGCGGCAGCACCTTCGCCCTGCTGGTCGTCCGCATAGGCCGGCAACACACCGACAGTCGGGAAGAAGCCCAACACCAACAGAAGCGATACAATGACGCTAAATGCTTTGTGATACATAGTTTCTGCTGTCGCTCCCATGATTACTCCTTAGCTTTCTCGTTCGCATCTTCTTTCTGGTGAACACGCCTACAAGCTGGCCTTCTCCAGTCCGAGTTGACAAAAGACCCTGTGGAAGACAAAACCCCCGCCCCGCTGTCTGGATCTATAGGCTGGCGGAGACCAGCTTGTCCATGACGGCCGTGGGAACGGCGCCTGTACCACCGAAGACATAGCCATAGATAATGGTGTTCTTATGGGCTTTCACGAAGGTTTCGGCTTGGGCGGAGTTTTTAACGTCAGCAAGTAAGATGACTGCTTTGTTCTTGCCACAAAGGGCAGCTCCTGCTAGCGCATCTTTCCAGCCATTGCTTAGGTTGTCAGCTCGTGCCACGCCCACTTTGTTAGCGCTCATCTTGACAGCGGGTTGGAACTTAATGGAGGCATGC
>JAFUCW010000111.1 GCA_017459485.1 Eggerthellaceae bacterium
CCTTCGCGGATCTTCTTGCCCGTAAGCTTCTCCCATTGGATAGTGACTTCGGCATTGAGCTGCTCGCCCGCCGTAGCGAATTTCTGGATGGACGAAAGATCGTAGGAGCCGACGTCTTCCTGCAGCATGAACCGGTACATGGTCGGCGGAGCGCAGAACGTGGTCAGACGGTAGTCCTGCATGTGCGCAAGCAACTTGGCAGGGACGAACTTTTCCATGTCGTAGCAGAAGATGGTGGCGCCGCAGATCCACTGGCCGTAGATCTTGCCCCAGCCGAACTTCGCCCAGCCGGAGTCGGTAACCGACATGTGCAGCTTGTCTTCCTGAACCTGCTGCCAGTACCGCGCCGTGATGATGTGTCCAAGAGGATGCGCGAAGTTGTGCATGACCGCCTTGGGATTGCCCGTCGTTCCGCTGGTGAAGTAGATGAGCATCGTGTCGAGCGACGTGGTGGCGGCCTCTCCAATCGGACGCTCCCAATCCGCAGACGCGTTCGCAAGCAGCGCGTCGAAGGCAAGCCATCCGTCGCGCTCTCCCGCCACGACGACGCGATGCTGGATGCTCGAAGCTTCCGGCAGCGCACCTTCCGCCTGCGAGACCACGTAGTCGTCGTCCACGCATACGATCATCTTCACGCTGGCGGTATTGGCACGATAGGCAATGTCGTGGGTGGTCAGCTGCAGCGTGGCGGGAATGATGGTCGCGCCGATCTTGCACAGCGCAGCGGCCACCACCCAGTACTCCCACCTACGGCGCAAAATGCACATGACCACGTCACCTTTGCAGATTCCCAACTGGGAAAACGCGTTGGCGGCCCTGTTCGAGAGAACGCTGATGTCGGCAAACGTGAATGTGCGCTCATCGCCGGCGTCGTTGCACCAGAGCAACGCGCGCTTTTCAGGCTCGACCCGTGCCCATTCGTCCACCACGTCATAGCCGAAGTTGAAGTCGTCGGGAACGTTGATCCGGAAATTGTCGAAGAAGTCCTCGTAGGATTCGAACTCGACCTGCGGACAGTATTTCGAAATGATGTGATTCATTGCACTACTCCGCGATGATGGTCACGAACTTGGCGGGCACGTCTCCCCCGCAGCGCTGTCCATGAGGATGCTCGGGATTGAAATAGATGGAGTCGCCCGCCTCGAGCACGAACTCCTGGTCTTCCCAGGTGACGATGACCGTACCCTCAAGAACCAGATTGAACTCCTGGCCCCCATGGGTTACCAGCTTGGCGGGTTCGTCGGACGGATCAAGCACAACTTCGAGCGGCTGCATGATCTTGTTAGAGTAACGCCATGCAAGATCGTCGTAGTGGTATCCCGGGTAGCGCTCCACGTTCTTTCCCTGCCCCGATTGAACAACCTGGTAGGTATCGAGCTTGGCAGCAGTGCCGGTCAAGATCTCCGTGAATTCCACGCCGAACTTTCGCGCCATATGATAAATGGCGGAAATGGGCACATCTGCCCCGGTGGCCTCCCACTTCTCGTAGGTTTCCACCGATACGTCCAGGTCGGCCGCCATCTCCTCGACCGTAACGTCGCATGCCTCGCGCAGCCCACACAGACGCAGGCCTATCTCGCGCAGGTCCTTCTCTTCCGTGGTCAACGTACACGTCCTTTCGAACAAGCTCGGGAAGCTACAGCGTCATGCCCAGTTCGAGCGCCTTCAGGTTCGGCTCG
>JAFUCW010000011.1 GCA_017459485.1 Eggerthellaceae bacterium
CAGCAAATCTTCCATGCGGACACCCAGCACGCACACCGTCTCCTACTGGCAATAGGCAAGAATCTACCCATACCAGTATTCGTGCGTCTTTAGAGCTACTATGCCACAATAACTACTTCTATAGAAGTAGCCTCGTTTCAAGATGCTGGTTAATCCATAATGAGATAATCAAAAAGTTAGATTTTTATAACAACTAAAGGTACCATCAGGGGCAAGAACGATAGGATTGTAGGGGTGAAGAATAGCAAAGGCATAGCTATTGTGTTGGCGCTGTTGGCAGCCGTGCTGTATGCGCTCAACGCGCCAGCGTCTAAGGTGCTTCTTGCCACCGTGGAACCTATGTGCATGGCGGCACTCCTCTATCTGGGCGCTGGTGTTGGGGTCGGCATTCTGTCGCTGTTTAACTGGGGTGCCCGCCAGGACGCAGAGCCGCTCTCCAAGCAGGACGTGCCCTACGTGCTGGGAATGATTGTCCTTGACATTGTGGCGCCCATCCTCCTGATGGTCGGCATCAACCTGGGTACTGCATCCAACGCGTCGCTTTTGGGCAACTTCGAAATCGTGGCTACTACCGTGGTGGCACTGGCCGTGTTTAAGGAAGCGGTGTCTAGGAAACTCTGGTTTGCCATCGGGCTCATCACTTTGGCGAGCATCATCCTTTCCTTTGGCGGTACCGAAAGTCTCAGCTTCTCCTACGGCTCGCTGTTCGTGCTGGCGGCAACGGTATGCTGGGGTTTCGAAAACAACTGCACGCGTATGCTCTCCTCCAAGGACACTTATCAGATTGTCGTGCTGAAGGGCATCTTTTCTGGTCTTTGCGCACTGGGAATTGCGCTGGTCATGGGGGAACACCTGCCGGCTATGCGCTATATTGCCCTAGCGATGTTACTTGGCTTTGTGGCGTATGGGCTTTCAATCTTCTTCTACGTGCGGGCACAGCGTGAACTAGGCGCCGCAAAAACAAGCGCCTATTATGCGGTTGCTCCCTTCGTTGGTGCATTTCTCTCGTTCGTGCTGCTGCAGGAAAGCCTTACGCCAACGTACGCGGCTGCGCTGCTGGTGATGGTGGCGGGCACGGCGTTGGTGGTGGTCGACACCCTGCAGCGCAATCACGCGCACGCGCACCGGCATTCTTTCGTGCACACTCACGACGGCACCACGCATGAGCACACCATCGAACACAGCCACGACCATACGCATTACGTTACCAACAGCAAGCATGCTCACACGCATACCCTGTCTGAGCTTGAGCACGAAATCAACCACGCCAGCTAATGTTCAGTATCCTCTTTCAAACGCTTCAGCAGCCTTGTAAGCAGGCGTCGTCATGTTCCTATTGGCCAATCTCTCTAAAAAATGAGCGCAAGCAGATAAGGATCTTTTCGAGTGCGTCGGAATTAAGCGACCCCAGTTTTTTTGTTGGCCGCGCCTCCAGGTCTACTGCACGCACTTGCTCCATTATCACACTGCCGTCGACCACGCAGTCGTCGGGAAGCGGTTCGTGTAGGAAGAAGTTTTTCTCGCGTGACGAAATGGGGCATACGATCGTCATGGAGTTGCTGATGTCGAAATCGCAGGTGCTCACCACCAGGGCAAGACGCTGTTTTGCGGGTTCGTGGCCTTTTGTCGGATCAATGTTAAGTTCGACGATGTCACCCTGGTCGTAGATCATCTACCAAACCTCGTTCCCAACTGGCTCACCCCAGTCGTACTCGTGGGTTTGATAGCGCTCCCCCGTCCCATTCTTTCATCCGACCTTCACGGGTCCATCTGCCTTCGGTGGGACTTATCGTCAGTTTTCCGGGCTCTGCGCTTATGTCAACCCTGTCACCCGCATGGATGCCCAGCATGTCGCAGAAAGGTTGCGGAATGCGCAAAGCTTTCGCGTTTCCCCATTTGCCCATAGTGTTTGTTGTCACGGCAACTCCTTAATTCGTCTAGGATATACATCGTATTTTTTAGACGAAAGTCAATTATCGAGCAGGAAAGTATGACGACCTGTTCGACGCCATGGATGTGCAGGCAATATAGTCGGGGCAGCATCTTCCGTCTTAATTCAGAGCATACTATTTGAGCGCTTGACTACGACCGTTCTGTCGTCATCCACCCGTAATTCATCGATGGGACATAGCTTGCCTGGATTGGTCTTCTTGGGGAGTACTTCAATTGAGATACTGTCCGAAAACCAAATACCCCGCGCAAAAGAGTACGCGTGATGCTTCGTGTTGATAATGAGCGCTACATCCATCTCAAACACAAACGCACCCTTGTCGTGGTCAGCGTAATCGCGAACGATTTCGATACTCGTTACAACCTCATTGACAAGGTATTGCCTTGGCTCGGTTGCAACACGCGGACGAAAATCGCTCTTCAGGTCGGCATACTCACACGAGAGCCATGTCATTTCATCGAAACCTGCAGGTTCGCCATCCAGGGGGTACAGGTCGCACGAAACGTCGATAGCGAAACGTGAAAGATTGATTCTCAGGTTGCCATCAGCGTACTTTCCAGGCTGCTTGCTTGTGCATTCATACGACTTGAACACTTTTCCCTTCATAGAGCGAAGCAGTTCTAACATTTCGTCTGTGAATCCTGCTTTGTTTAGCATGTTAAACCTCTTCAATAAAATGAATCTTCTGGTTCGTTATTACAGGCGACGCAGAATTCGAAATCTCGACAGCTGAGCTGTTTGGGGTGCTGGTAACTCTGGCGGCGATAGTCACTACTGCCTCTCATGTTATTTGCTAAAGCGTAGTTAGAGCTTGGAAGGCTGTTCTCTGCTGCTGGCGTGAGAAAGGGTCGACATTCAGCGAAGAAAGGTGATCTGCCAGGCGAGTATGCAAACATGGACGGCATCGATGAAAACAACCACAACGAAACAGAGGAGACGCGCAGCCTTCGGGCTTTTTGCGCCACCGACAAGGCCCATAGCCCATAGTCGCTCGGCGAAGATGCCGCATAGGGCACAAGTGAGGATTGTAAAGGTCAAGATAGCGCCCAACCCGATTTCTGTCCGCTTGTCGACCCAGGCATTTCATTACCGTCTAGGGCTGCGTGCATCAGGATGAGATCTGGGAGTAAGTAAGCAACAGCGAAGACGGACAGCGCCAGTGGAACCAGCGCAAGCACCGCCATTGTTACGTTGATTGCTTTAATTGCCCCTCCCTTCCTACAACACGATAAACGCACGCTCAACTTCGGTAGTGAATGATGGCTCCTCATATGGAGCATCGTCATACCACAAGTCTTCTACCGGCTCCAAACTAGCCGGCGCTTCGCCAGGGTTAGAGACCGCAATGACTATTGTTTCGCTATACCAGATACCCCGCGAGAAGGTGATTGTATGGAATTTCGTTTGAACTACGAGGGCGATGTCCATGTCTATGACGCATTCCCCGTTGTTGTGGACAACATGGTCGCGCACCAGTTCTATTCCCGTTATCGGCTCGTCTACCATATATACCTGGGCATCCCCGGCAACATATGGCCGAAACTCACTTTTTGGATCTGCAGATGTGCAGGTGAAGAAAGCCATTTCTTCGGGTTCGCCAAAATAATCCACGTCATGCAGGTAGCAGTTGAGATCTATCGACGATCGCCCTAGGTTGATTCTTACATTTCCTTCCGTCCGATGCCATCTATTATCCATAATGCAATGGTACGACTTGAATACCTTTCCTTTCATTGCGCGTAGCAATTCCATCATCTCATCTGTAAAAACTGCATGTATCATCTTTATCATTCCTTTACGAAATGGATCTTCTGGTTAGTTACTAGTTCCGAGGCTGAGTACCTTTTCAACGGATGGACTATTCGGAGTTCTCGTTACCGGACGATAAACAACGGTTGTCCCATCTGCAAAAGACCCCCTAACGCCCTTCCCGTTGTCCAGCCGCTCAATCTGGGCACCTTTCGTTAATTCGTCAAATAGACTTCGGGCATCATTCTCGGGATCCCGTGAGCCAACACCTCTTGTGCGCCCGTTAGAGCCTCTGCGGCCAACATGACCGTAGCCGTTAAGGCCGAACCGATTTGCCATGTCTGCTGGAACCGCGGGATCAAAGGATGAGGAATTATCCGTTTTAGCGCGCTGCAAACCATTCCGCGAAGCAAGTCCAGTGCCGATGCCCTCATTTGCGCTGTGCTCGCTTTCGTATATGTTCCCAGGACCGCTTCCCACGCCTGTCTACCCTTTGCGCTCCGGCTTCCGTATAGCATCCTCGGGCTGGGCCTGTTCTTCCTGCCTGCGCACGTAGCTCGTCCAGTCGGGGTAGCGCACGAACTCGGAGTACTGCCAGTAGTCGCCGAAGACGTCGTCGGGCGTGGAGCCGTACACTAGCACCACCTCCGGCTCCAGCCACCCCAGCATGGCCTCCAGCCCGGCGCGGAAGTGCTTCTTCTCTTCTGCACTCTTCACCACTCCGTAGGAGCCGATCGACACGATCGAGTGTCTCTCCACACCAAGGAAGGCAAGCGGCTCGGGCAGGTAGTCTGTCGTGTAGGTGCGCTCGTCGCCCCAGCGTACGTTGGGGATGGTGTAGACGCCGCGCGACTGCAAGTAGTAGCCGCTGGCGTGATTGCGGTACTTGTTGATACTCTGGGCGTCAAGCGGCGCGTCCCAGTACATCGATGCATCGGGAGAAACAAACGCTTGATACTTTTTGAGCGTCTTCACGTGGTCCTCCGGCGCGTGCAAAAGGTCGGCGAAATCGACGTCGAGTTCGTACTCGCACACGGCGAAGCGCCTGGGGTCCTCCACGCGTCCCATCTTCGAGAACGG
>JAFUCW010000112.1 GCA_017459485.1 Eggerthellaceae bacterium
GGAATGCCGTAGCGCATCATGCCGCCCAGGTTGTCACGCTGCTCGAAGACCGTGGGAGCATGACCCATTAACGCCAGGAAATACGCTGCGCTCATGCCAGCCGGTCCACCGCCTATGACGGCAATCTTTTTGCCTGTGGACTCGTAGTGGAACGGCGTATAGTCGTTGTCGGAATGGTCGACGGCAAAACGCTTGATCGCGCGGATGTTGACTGCGTCGTCAATGTAGTTGCGGCGGCATTCCGGCTCGCATGGATGCTCGCAGATGAGGCCGCATGCAAGCGGGAACGGGTTATCCTTGCGAATCAGGCGCACCGCGTCCTGGTAGCGACCTTCCGCAACGAGCGCGAGATATCCGGGAATGTCCACGCGCGCAGGGCAGCCACGCATGCAGGGAATGGCCGCATAGGGCTCTGCAGCGCATTGGCCGCCGCGCACATGGCCCAGGAAGTCCTCGCGGAACCCCTGCAGCGCACGCCATGCGGTAGACGCGGCGTCGTAACCGATGGCACAGTCGGCGCTGTTGTAGATGTCTTCAGATAGCTTTTCGATCTCGTCGATGGTGCGCTCGCTGGCTGTGCCGTCGAGCACGCGTTCGAGCAGCGCCTGAAGCTTGGGCAAGCCCACCCGGCACGGCGTGCATTTACCACACGATTGAGCGGCGCACATGCCCACGTAGCCGGAAACGAAGTCCACCGGGCAGGGCGGGTAGCTTGACGCCTCGAACCGGCGGGAAAGTGTTGCGCGAATTTCGTCGACAGTGAGCTGGTCACCCGACGGCCGCGCCACTGCTAGCAATGGCATAGCTTCTCCTTCTCTCCTTCTCTTATTCTTTCCTTCTCTCAAAGCCCACGTTCCTCAAATGGGCCTTGCATGCAATTAAAAACGTGAATACCGTGCTGGCCATTCTTCACTTTGCTCTGCGTATGTGCAAATACGCTAATCAAAGTAATAAAAACCCCAAGTAGCAAGCAGGGCACCCCTCCCCAGGTGCCCTGCTGCAAATGAACTTGCGCCACTAAAAGGCTGCAAGCAGCATGCTACTCCTTGGGAGCAGGACCGAACAGACCCTCGCGATAGGCCGTCAGGTACTCCATGCAGTAGTCATCGTTGCCAAGCAGGGCATCCGTTGCATAGATCAGGCCCATCATGTCGCGGTTCAGCGGGTCGACAATAGCGGAGTCCATGCCAGCCTGCATGGCCAGGACCATGAAGCCCATGTTGACGCTCTTGCGAGACGGCAGGCCGAAACTGATGTTAGACAGGCCCGACGTGATGTGGATGTCGGGGCACAGCTCGCGCGCGTCGCGGCACACCTTAGCGAAGGTGATCAGGCTTTCCTCGTTGGTGCCTAGCGTTTCGACCAGCGGATCGATGAAGACCTGGTCGGGCTTGATACTGTACTCGTCCATCTTTTCGAGCAGGCGCTTGAAGCAGTCAATACGTCCTTCGGCGGTCTCGGGGATGCCATCCTCGTCGTCGAGCATGGCGACGACTTTCCAGTCAGTGTCCTTGATGAGCGGGAAGATCTTTTCGATCTTGTCGCCTGCGATGGACACGGAGTTGATCATGCCGGGGCGGGACACGAAGCCGAACGAATCGACCAGCACGTCGGCGCCCGGGCTGTCCAGGCAGATGGGCGTGTCGGTGACTTCCTCGATCA
>JAFUCW010000113.1 GCA_017459485.1 Eggerthellaceae bacterium
CGGATGAACTTAAGCACGTCGGCGGCCTTAGCTTGCTCCGTTGCGCCGCCTCCTTGCATTCTTCCAAGCCATCCGGACTCGAAAACGGTTTCTTTCAGCAGTTGTGCCGGACGGATGTGGCCAAGTTTGCTCCATGCGCGGTAGAGAACCGCCTGCGCATGGACAAGCAAGGGCGAAGCGTTTTCGGGAAGAGCGTCGGTGCCGACAAGGCCTTTGGCAATGTGCTGTCGCTTGGGATTGCCGTCGTTGTCGGTGGTTGTGGAAAGCTCAAGAAGGTCGTTGGTCGAAACGGGAAGCACTTCGCTGGTGAGGACGGTGAGCAGGCAGGTTGCGTCGTAGGGATTTGCAAGTGCGCCAAGCAGAGAAAGGCACGTCTTCACGTGTGGGGCGTCGAAGAACTTCGATCCGCCTGCAACCACACAGGGCAGGCCTGCTTCGCGCAGGGCCCGCGCATAGGTTTGGGCAGCGCTCATGCGCCCAAGCAGCAGGACCATGTCCGAATAGCTGTGTCCCGTTTCATGCAGCTGCGCGAAGCGCTCGGCAATGTGGCGTGCTTCGGCATTGCGCGCCTGGAGGGGTTTCACCTGGGAGCTGCTGTGCGAGCTGTAGGGGATAAGCGAGAGCTCTACGCGTGGGCCGTCTCCGTAAAACGGCTTCCCACTTCCGGCAGCCTTCAGGTCAAGAAAGTCTTCGGGGAAATAGCCATCCTGTCCGCATACGCGTCTGACGAACGCCAGAATGTCGGCGTTGCTGCGGAAGTTGTCGTCAAGCTGCACGACCTCGGCGCCACCAGATTTCATATCGCGCTTGTGTTGAAGGTACACCGAAACGTCCGCTCCCTGAAAGCGGTAGATGCTTTGCTGCGCGTCGCCCACCGTGCACAGTTGGTGTCTGTCTGTGCCGACAATGCGCTCGATCATGTCGATTTGAAGCTGGCTCGTGTCCTGGAATTCGTCCACCATGACAAGTCGGAAGCGCTGCGTGTACTGCGACGCAATCTCTGGGTATTCGTTGAACACGTCGAGCGTTTTGCGTATCAGACCGGCCATGTCCACCTGTCCAGACGCAGCAAGAATGCGCTGGTATTCGTCTTCCACGTGGCGCGCAAGGTCAACCAGGAGCTCTGCGTAGCGACGATAGGGCGCAACGACCACTTCGCCGCGAAGCCGCATGACGAGCGGATTGAACTCTTCGGTCGCCTTGCCGCTTCCCAATCGCGTTGCAAGCGCTTCGGACAGCAGCTCTATGTTGTCGGGATCGTCCAGATAGCGCCTGAGGCCTTCGGCTATGGCCAAAAACGATGCAGCGGTCTTCTCCGTGGCGCATTCGGGCGGTTCCTGGGCAAGTGCGAGCAGCTCGCGCGCTTGTTCGGCAAGGGGAGTGCCAACGGGACCAAGGTCCACCGCATCAAGCCCATCCGGAAGCGTGTGGGCAACCTTGAGCAAGTCTTCGACCGATGAGCGCACAGCGTCAGCGTTGAACAGAGTGAAGAGATCTTTGTATGCGCTTTCGCCTTCTTCCGCGCGTGCCAAGACGCCTTCGATGGCAAGCATGCGCAATTCCTCTTCTTTCGTTGCCCCAAGTACGCTAAACGCTGGGTCAAGCCCTACTTCCAGCGCATGCTCGTGCAGGATACGGCTGCATGCACCGTGAATAGTGGAAATCCATGCTGCGTCAACTTTCAGGGCCTCATCGAGCATTCCTTCCGCGCGCAATGTTGACCGGATGCGCTCCTTTATCTCTGCCGCCGCCTTTTCGGTGAAGGTGATGACCAGCGCTTCGTCAATGCTGCCCAGAAACGGTGCGCCATCGGTTCCAGAGCCGGGCAGCAGCGCCCAGGCGATGCGCTGGGTAAGTGTGAACGTTTTGCCCGATCCGGCGCCCGCGCTTACAAGCAAAGGACCGTCTAGATGGCGCACGCTTCGCTCTTGGCCAGCTGTGTAGCTGCTGAAATCCATTGACTACCAGCTTCCTTCCGTGGGCCGTTTTTCGCATATGCCGACCGGACAGTACGCGCAGACTTTGTCGCTGAGGGGGGCGGGGTCGACATCTCCTGCGAGCAGCGCCTCGATGCGCTTGGCCACGAGCTGTTCGCAGGTATCCATGAGCGCCTCGAAGCGATCGATGCCCAGAACGGGAATCTGATTGCAGGCTGCTACGCTTGGCCTGAGGTCAAGCAGATCCAGGGGACCAAGTGCGCGATGGTCGAATGCGCCCCGCACCACGCCCGCGAAGGGGTTGTAGTACAACGCACCGACAACATTGAGCCCGAGCGTTTTGCGCACGACCTGGGCGTAAATGAGCGTTTGCATCTTGTGAGGAAGTGCGAACGCTTCCTGGTCAGCGCTCGCAAGAAGGCTGTAGTCTGAAAGATTGCCTGTCTTGTAGTCTATGACCACAGCGTTGCCTGCGTCGTCCACGTCGATGCGATCGATGGTGCCGGTAAGGTTGCATCCCGCGTAGCTGAAAGGACGCTCGACCCCGTAGTCCCATTCCAGATGGGCTGGATGGAAATGCGGCAAGAGCGCGGCTTCGTTTTCGAGCGAGGCGCTCAGTTGTTGGCGCAGATCTGCAAGCAGCTGCTCTTCCCATGGGGTGACGGGCACGTAGCGCCTGCCTGGCTCTCTTTCGCGATCGTGTTCGACTTGCTGGGCGAATGATTCGTCGAGCACCTCGATTGCCTGAGGGAGGTTTCCTGCCGTGACTTTGAGGGCAACTTTTTCCTGAAAATCTTGGTAGAACGCGCAAAGGACGTTGTGTACGAACGTGCCGCGCTCCATGGCGCCAAAGCCTTCTTCGAGCGCCTCTACGCGCAGACGGCGTTTCGCGAGCCATTGATAGGGGCATTCCAAATAGCTTTCGATTTGCGAAGCGGAGAGGTCTGCGCCCGGAAAGAGCTCTCCGTGGTACGAGCGAGGCAAAACAAGCAGGTCACGTGCGCTTTCGTCGATGCGCCCCGCCGCAGGCCATTCGGTGCTTTTCCATCCCGAAAAGGCGATGCTCGACGCGTTTTCAAGCA
>JAFUCW010000114.1 GCA_017459485.1 Eggerthellaceae bacterium
CGGCAGCCCGCGGGGTTCGCGCGGGCTGCCAACTGACGTATAGGCTCGCGGCTGAGTTCGGGTGGCGCAAGCGCACTTGCAGGGGCTTGAACACTCAGACCCCGCCGCGGGGGCCGCTTGTGGAACATTGGAACATTCGTCCTGTGGAACATTCGTCCTGTGGAACATTCGTCCTGGACTAATGTTCCAACGATGCGGGGCGGGAAGACAAAACCCCCGCCCCTTTGTCTGGTTCTATAGACTGGCCTTCACCAGGCTGTCCATGACGGCCTTGGGCACGGCGGAGGTGCCGCCGAAGACGTAGCCGTAACTGATGGACGCCTTGTTGGACTTCACGAAGGCTTCGGCTTGGGCTGAGTTGTTAGCGTCTGCCAGGATGAGCACACTCGTATTCTTACCGCACAGGGCTGCACCTGCCAGAGCGTCCTTCCAGCCGCTCTTGTTGTCGTTAGAACGTGCTACACCAATCTTGTTGGCGGTCATCTTGATAGCAGGTTGGAACTTGATGGAAGCGTACTGGTAAAGACCGCTGCCGCCACCCGTGCCGTTCTTAAGAGAACCTGTTGCCCACTCGGCAATCACACGGGCCGTCTTATAGGCGTCAGCACCCGCCAGGCGCGTGATGCTGCCCGCAGCAATGCCAGCGGACTTGAGCTGCGTCTCGATGTCCTTGGGCAGCGCCACCGGGCCGCCCACGATGATGGCCTTCTTGAACTTGGCGCTCTTGATGTAGTTCACGGTCGCCGTGGAAAGCTTCTTGTTGGACTCGGCGTAGAGGATCGGGCTCTTGGTCGCATAGGCATACGGAGCGATAGCAAGCGCGTCCTTAAAGCTATTTTGTGTAGCGATAATGACGGTGTCGCTTCTTCCTTTCACGAGCTTAGCGCACTCAATAGCACGAAGCGTCACAGGCGTTGCTGCAGGAGCACTTGCTTGTGTGCTTACCACTGAAGGTGTGCTGGTTGCCGCTGAAGTCGTAAGAGCAGGAGCCGCACTAGTTGCTGACTTACTTGAAGTCTTAGATGCGCTGGCATTAACACGCTTGACCGTAATACCTAATGCCTTTATCTGCTGTTCGGTATTGGCAGAAACTTCTGCGGTGGAGCCAATGAGGTAGACCGTTTTCACGCCCATGCGCTTAAGTTCGCTCTTCGTCTGCTCCGACAGGCTTCCCTTGCCCGTGGTGAGCATCGGTGCGTTATAACCACCCGCCAGTGCCGCAGCTGCAAGGCTATCCTTGAAGTCGGCGTTAGTGGCCACGATGGCTACGCTCGCCTTGCCATACTCCGTGGTAATTTTTTGCATGGTGTCAAGGGCGGTGTTGCCCCACAGGCGCTTCCAGGACTTGATTTGGAAAGTGGCCTTCACGGTGCCCGTGTAGCCACTGTCCGCCTTAGCGGTAACGGTGGCAGTGGCAGTACCCACCTTGGTGTTGTTGGTGTAAGCAACCGTGTAGTTACTCGCTGCAACCGTCTTGCCGTTGGCGTCCTTCACCGTAACGGCAGGCTTCAAGGCCTTGCCCGTGTAGGTTTGATTCTTGGCACTGGCGCTTTTCAGGGCTACCAGCTTCGCAATGTCGGCCACCGTCTTCGTCTGCTTCGCAAACGCCTTGTTCTTGAAGGTGGCTGTATAGGTAGTCTCGCCCTTGGCTGAGGCGGTTGGTTGCTTGCTTACCTTGGAAGTGGTGTTTACCGTCTCGGTTTCCTTCTCGCCGCAGGTGACGCACACGCGCGTGGCCGTAACTTTCTTGTTGTCCTTCGACCACGTGTACGTCGCCGCGCCCCAGTCGTGTTCTGCCTCGTAGATCTCGAACGCCAACGTCTTGGCAGCCTCGTCGCTGTCGGCCCATTTGTAGTGAGCGGGGTCCTTAAGTTCCAACACGACGTCGTAGGAGCCAATCTCTGTGCCACCCACGTTGGCCGTCACGGTGTAGAAATCGCTCTCAGCCACATCGGCCGTTTGTTTTTTGCCCGTGAAGGGCTTGCCGGGGATGACGGGTGCGTCGACGATGGCCTTGTCCACTGCCAGAGGTATCGTACGGATGACCGCGTGGACCTGCTCGTCATAGCCCTCTACGTCCGTGTAGTCGTAGTTCGCGTCGTCCACTGCGAGCACCGCCGTGTAGCCCTCATCGCCCACAGCAGGCACGGTTTCGGGTGCGGCCCACGCCCAACCCTCGGAAAGCTCGACGTCTGCCAGGGTCTTGTCCGGGTCGTAGGCTATCGCCTCCAGGGCTGGGATGACCACCTCGGGCGCCTTCGCTTTGGCAACATTCACCTTCACGTCCACTTCGCTGACCGACTTGTAGTTTGCCTCATCTTCCGGCGCGAAGTTCACCTTGAAGGTGTTCTCTCCGACGTTGCCCACACTCGTGGTGGCCTCGTCCACCCACGTCCAGGTGCCCTTGGTGTTACCCTCGGGGTTCTCGAGCGCCACGTCGGCGAGGGTCTGGCCGTAGGTCGCCTTCAAGCCTTCGGGCGCGGCGGCAACAGGGTCGGCCTTGGCGATTTCGTAGGCCACGTGCGCGGTCGCGGCGGCGTCATCCTCGCCGAGCGTGATCTCCGCCCAGTAGGTACCCGCGTCTGTCGGAGCACCCTCGAGCGCCTCGCCGGTTTTCTCACCGGACTCGTCGGTCTTGTAGTAAGCCACCTTCGCCTCACCCTGGAAGCCGTCTTTGTCAGTAATGGACGCCTCTGCGCTGATGCCTTCGCCTTCTTGACCATAGGTCTGAAGCGTTGGAGCAGCTATGGTCAATGTCGCCGGGGTCTTGTCGTAGCCGTGCGTGCAACCGCCCACGCAGCTTATGGTGATGGTGTCGCCCTCTGCCGTGTAGGTCCACTTGTGCTCGTGGCAGGAGAGAGTGTAGACAACCCTGGTCGTGCCTTCTACGTTCTCTATAGACCTGCTTATTATCGCTGGGTCAACGTCTGCCATGTCGGCCCAGAAGGCTGGGCGCGCATAGCTGCCATGGGCCGGAGATCGTTTGGCTGCCGATCCGTCGGCGGCCATGTAGCCAACCTCGGTACCGTCCTGGACGGCCGAGCGCAGCCACCAGTAGGACGCGTCGTCCGCGCCGCCTTCGCCGTAGAGCCTCGCGACGCGGTCGCCCTTCTGCTTCATGAACTCGAGGGACTCCTCGTCGGAAAGGAAGAAGACTGTATCTTGTTCAGTAAGGATGTTTTCGCTTTCCGCAGTCGTGAACGCGCCGCCGGACGCCTGCCCTTCGGGCACAGCATACGCTTTGTCCGACACGTTGCCGGGCACGTTATTCACCGCAAGACCCTTGATCTGGCCCAGGACGTCCTCGCCAAATGCGGCTGCCCAGGTCTGCGCGGTGCTGCCCTGCCATGCGTTGCCGCTGCCGAAGACGACCCTGCCGAAGGCGTTCGACCCCTTGCCGCCTGCCCACAGGTACTCAGACATGAGCAGCATCTTGCCGTCCTCTACCTTGAGCACGCGGAACATTGGATTGCCGCCGTAGGCCTTGCCCGCGGCTGCGGAGGCCGAGAGGTCGATGCCCGTGGCGCGGATCGCGTCGCCCACACGGATTGTGTAGCCAGTCCCAGGAACATCGTAGGACGCGACGGTCAGGCCTGCCTCGGCCTTCTGAACGGCCGCCTTCTTCGCGGCGATCTGTGCAAGGACCTCCTTGGTCTCGGCGACCGTCGAAGGCTGATGGTCCTCTGCAATACAGGCGCTTCCTGCAGTCACCGCGTCGGTTACGGCCTGCTTGGTCTCGATCGTGTAGCCCTTGGCAACGTAGTCGCGGGCGGCCTGTGCATGATCGATGACTGCCTGGAGGTCCGCCTTGGCGTCTGCCACCGCCTCCTCGAAGCTCTTAATGGTCTTAGGGCTGGCGTCAGTGAGCACGATGATGTGATCGAGTTTCAGGTTGATGGCCGGCCTTGCGCCATAGCTGGCAGTGGTTTCGCTGGCATTTTGCGTCTCACCGTTTGCGCCCACGTAGTCGGTGCCCGAACGGAGCCACCACTGTCCAGGATTCGAGATCTTGGGAATCATCCTGCTCGAGGTGTCCGACCAGTTGTACTTGGCATATTCTGCCGTCGAAAGGAGGAAGGC
>JAFUCW010000115.1 GCA_017459485.1 Eggerthellaceae bacterium
ACATTATTCGCCTTTGTGCATGATTGGCCTTGCCGTTGCAGCAGATGTTCTATCGCGTCGCATCGATGCGCGCGTCGAGCGTATGTTCGAACAGGGGCTGGAAGACGAGGTGCGTAGCCTGATTGCTGGCGGATACCGCAACGCGATAACGGCTAGCCAGGCAATTGGATACAAAGAGGTCGTCTCGTACTTCGACGGGGAATGCAGCCGCGATGAGGCGAAGAGCGCAGTCAAGCATGCTACGCGACAGTATGCCAAAAGGCAGCGAACCTGGTTCAGAAAGGATGCGAGGATCGGCTGGATCGACGCGAATGATGAACGGGTCGACTCGATTCTAGACGCCGCGTTCTCCTTGATGCGCGATGGTCTTTGCGAGGTGCCCGATGTCTGCTAGATTTCCTCTGCGCAGCACCGAGCCGGTTCCCGAACGGGCAATTCTCGTGGGCATCGAGCGCCCTGGAAGTCGATTTTCGCTTGATGAGACATTGGCCGAGCTTGGAAGGCTCGCTCACACGGCAGGCGCGCAGGTGGTCGCACAGACCACCCAGCGGCTCGAGGCGCCAAATCCCAAGACGTTCGTAGGCAGCGGGAAGCTCGAAGAAATAGCGCAGATGTGTCGCACGCTTTCCGCCGACCTTGTCGTTTTCGATGACGAGCTCACACCTTCGCAGCAATCGAATTTGGAGAAGTCCGTCGGCAAAGATGTCAAGGTTATCGATCGCACCGCTTTGATACTTGATATTTTTGCTCTCCATGCCACGACGCGGGAGGGAAGGCTCCAGATCCGCTTAGCGCAAAACCAATATCTCTACCCTCGTTTGCGCGGGATGTGGGCGCATCTTGCGAGCAACCGCATGGGAGGCGGCGTCGGAAGCCGTTTTGGAGAAGGGGAGAGCCAGCTTGAAGTTGACCGTCGCATTGTGCGCAATAGGATAACCCAGATCAAGCGCGAGCTTGCTGACCTTGCGCGGAACCGAAACGTGCAACGTGCATCCCGAAACACGAGCGGCATCGTCCGCGTTTCGCTTGCCGGCTACACTAATGCAGGGAAATCGAGTTTGCTTAACGCGCTTTGCGGTTCGGATGTGCTCGAGCAAGACCAGTTGTTCGCCACTCTTGACTCCACGACACGTCGGCTCACTTTGGAAGGTGGGCGCACGGTCACACTGACAGATACGGTCGGCTTCATCCAGAAACTTCCTACCACGCTCATAGAGTCGTTCAAGAGCACGCTCGACGAAATCAGGGAGTCCGATATAGTGCTGCACGTGGTCGACGCTACTTCGGACAGTTACGAAGCGCAAATGGAGGCAGTCGAAGAGGTCCTTGGGCAGATTGGAGCTCAGGGGATCGTTCGGATCCTTGTGTTCAACAAGATTGACTTGGTGGATGAGGAGACGCGGGCCGCCCTTCGTGGTCGATGGCCCCTTGCGTTGCTCGTGTCTGCGCGGACCAGGGAGGGGACCGGCGATCTTGCGAAGCGCATTGCCGCATTGGCTGCCGCGCAGGAAGAAATGCTATCGCTGATTGTTCCCTACGACCAGGGCAGCATCGTCTCTTTGGCCCACGAGCGCTGCAGTATTGTCGAAGAACGCCACGAAGAAGACGGAACGCATTTGGTGGTCAGAGCACCAGCCGCTTTGGTGCCGCATTTCGCTTCCTATGTGGAGCAAGGCTAGCCGATTCGCCTGAACTGAGCAACGACTTTGCCCACGATCGAGCAGTCTCTGACGATGATGGGATCCATAGAAGAATTCTCGGGCTGCAGGCGAATGTGGTCTGCCTCTTTGTAAAAGCGTTTCACGGTAGCGCCGTCGTCGATAAGGGCAACGACGATGTCGCCGTTGTCGGCAGTTTGCTGCTCGCGCACCACAATGTAGTCGCCGTCGTTGATTCCTGCTTCGATCATGGAATCGCCATGAACAGAAAGCATGAACGTGGCACTGTCGCCCTCGATTTCCGTTGGAAGGGACATAGTCGAAGTGATGTTTTCCTCTGCAAGAAGAGGGGTGCCAGCGGCAACGGCTCCCACCACGGGCAGCTCGACAATGTGGTATTCCGTTTGAGCAATTGACTGAACGGGGGTGCTTTCTGCGGATTGGGCAAGCGTGATCGAACGGGATTTAAGCGGATCGCGCTTGATATAGCCTTTGTCCTCGAGCGCCTTGAGATGAACGTGCACCGTGGAAGGGGAGGAAAGCCCGAGCATGTCGCACACGTCGCGCACCGATGGTCCATACCCCTTTTCGGTGATATACGTCTCGATGCAGTTGAGGACGGCTTTCTGGCGCTTCGTAAGTTCGATGGACATTGGTGCTCCCTTCAAAATTAGAACAAATGTTTGTAAAATATATTGACAAGAACTTTTGTTCGTTTTAAAGTATACACGAACATCGGTTCTATGCAAGAAGAAATTTGAAATTACGAGACAACATCACTATTCGAATTCGTAAGGGGGAGAACATGCAGAAGATACTGACGAGCCTGTCTGAGGAAAACGTTGCCGGCAAACCCTTTGGGCGTATTCCGCTTCGCTACTCTGTGGTTGCGGCGTTCCTGTACGCTGCAATGGGTGTTGGCGCAATCCTTATTTCATTGTGATATTCATTTCGGGCATTTCATGTTTTAGCTCAAGGTGCAGCACTGTCCTTCATACAAACATTCATCTGTTTAATTATTTATAGTAGCTACCACTAGATGGTGTGTGGTACTCTATTCTAAATGCACTAGAAATGGAGGATTATCATGCGGTGTCCATCATGCGGTCATACCGAATCCAAAGTCGTCGACTCCCGTCCTTCGGAGGACGGATCCACCATACGAAGAAGGCGCGAATGTCTTGATTGCGGACGCAGGTTTACCACCTACGAGCGTTTAGGGGAAAATCCTCTCATCGTTCTTAAATCGGATGGCACATCGGAAGTCTATGATCGGGAGAAGATCATCCGGGGCCTCTATATCGCGTGCGCGAAGCGTCATATCCAGCCTGAGCAGATTATTGAGCTGGTGGACGGCATGGAGGCCGAGCTGCGCAACGCGAACTATTCCGAAATTAACTCCAAGGATTTGGGGGACATGGTGCTCAAACGTCTGCGCGAATTGGACGATGTCGCCTACATTCGCTTTGCAAGCGTGTACAAAGACTTCAAGACAGTCGACGAATTTGCCACTGCTCTGAAAGGTCTGTAGGTTCCCATGCCCGAAACGATCTCTCTTCCCATAAAGAAGCTCGATTCCCGTGCAATCGTTCCATCCGTTGCATACGAAGGTGACGCAGGAATCGACCTCCGCTCTTTAGTTGACATAACACTTGAGCCGTTCGAAAGAACGCTTGTCCCTACAGGGCTTGCAGTTGCGATACCACAAGGATACGGCGGCTTCGTGCTTCCTCGGAGTGGCTCGGCGTTCAAGCAGGGGCTGTCGTTGGGGCACGCTCCAGGGCTCAGGGACC
>JAFUCW010000116.1 GCA_017459485.1 Eggerthellaceae bacterium
CTGGACCAATGCCTGGACAGCCTGCGCGCCCAGACCTTCGCGGAACTGGAGGTCGTCGCCATCGACGACGGGTCGACCGACGCCTCGCCCTCCATCCTGTCGCGCCACGCCGCGCAGGACGGGCGCATACGCGTGATCGCCAAGCGAAACACCGGCTACGGCGACTCCATGAACCGCGGCATAGAGGCCGCGCGCGGGCAGTGGGTGGGCATCTGCGAGCCCGACGACTTCGTCGACGCGAACGCATTCGCAACCTACCTTGCCGCCAGTCGCCTGTCAGACGACGTGGATATCGTCAAGGCGAACCACTATGAGTTTTCGGGTGGGATGCAAGGCGAAGGAGGCGAATGCGCCTTCGAGGGCGGATCGTCGGTTGTTGTCCACAACTACGACGCCTTTCCCAGCAGCGTGCCCTTTCCTGCCGAGTCGCGCCCCGACATCGTGCGCACGATACCTGCCATTTGGGCAGGAATCTATCGCAAAAGCATGCTCGATGCGCACTCTGTGCGCTTCAGCCCCACTCCCGGCGATTCATTCCAGGACACCGCATTCTTGCTCCAGGCATGGATGTCTGCGCGCAGTGTCGTGCTGCTCCACGATGCTTTCGCGCGCTATCGCACCGACAACGATTCTTCGTCGTCCGTTTCGGGCGACAAGGTGTTTGCGGTGTGCGACGAATTCGAGAAAAGCTTCGAGGCCCTTCGCTCCTATGGGAGCGCGAAGCAGCTTTTGTTCGAGCCGCAGCTTCATGCGCAGCGCATGGAGGCGTACTATTGGAACTACAACCGCATCGACCCCGCACAGCACCTTGCCTTTACGCGGCGTTGGGCGGACGAGCTTGCGCAGGCACAAGACCGTGGCATGCTTCACAGGGACCTGTTTTCGCATGAAAGCTGGGAACACGTGCAGGAGCTTCTTGCGGACCCAGAGGCGTTCTGCGCGAAGCATCCCCACCACGTATAAGACGGTACGGCCATCCATCGGGAGGAACGTATGAACATCGAACCGCATGGAGCCCTCGAAGCATCTCGGTCATCCGAGTTGCCCCTTTCGCCCAAAGTGTCTCTTGTCATTCCGTTTTTCAACGCGTGCGACACGTTGGAGCGAAGCCTTCGGTGCGCGCTGTCCCAAACCGAACGTGACATAGAGGTAGTGTGCGTCGACGACGGGTCGGACGACGGCAGCGCGCGCATCGTTACGGAGGCAATGGCCGAAGACGGGCGCGTCAAGCTCGTGTCGTTCGAGCGCAACCAGGGCCGCCTCTACGCGCGCCAGGCGGGCGTGGGGCAGGCGCAGGGCGCGTACCTTATGTTTCTGGATGCAGACGACGAGCTGCTCCCCGACGCAGTGGAAACTGCGCTGAGCGCGCGCATGCCGAAGCGCCGGCGTGGGCGTGTTGCGGAAACGGGGTTCGACATCGTCCAGTTCGGTTTCGACGTGCGCTATGCACACTACGCATCCGCTGAAGAGAAGCGCTTCAACCGTGCCTTCTGCCGGCCGCCCCGCGAAGAGGCGTTCGGCGACGACGTGGTGCACATGGTGTTTCGCGATCGCAAGACCACATGGAGCCTGTGCGGCAAGCTCATGCGCTCTTCGGTAGTGAAGCGTGCTGTCGAGTGGATGGAGCGCAACGAGTGCGTTTCCTTGCAGGCGGCAGAAGATGCGGCGCTGTTCTTCATGATCGCGTATTACGCGGATTCGTACAAAGGGCTGCCCGACTACGAAGGCTACGTGTATCACATAGACATTGGTGGTTCGGGGGCGTCCTGCACGACGATCGGCTTGGACCAGTTCGAGCGCAGCTGCCACTACGCCGACGCGATAGGGGCCATAGACCATTTCGTCAGCGACGTCGGAGCACAACGTTTGGCGCTTGACGTGGAAGTGGTTCGCTACGAGCATCTTTTGGCTCTTGCGGACAAGGCGCTGCGCTTTGTCGACCCTGCCGACCGTCCGCAGGCGTTTTCGCTGCTTGTGGACAAGTGGTCTGCTCCCGACGCTGTGGCGGGCGTTTCGGACGCAGGGTGGTTCGACCCTGCAGGCACCTTGGAAGCGTTTGCGGCATCCGATGCGCTTCGGTGCCCTCCGCGACAGGTCAAGACTGTCGCTGCGTACCATCATGTGATGGGCCATGGGGGCGCGGAGCGCGCAACTGCGATGCTTGCGCGCCTATGGAGCGACGCCGGCTACCGCGTGGTGCTCTTGTCCGACGGTCCGCGCAGCTCCTGCGTCCACGACCTGCCCGACAGCGTTGTGTGGGTCGAGCTTCCTGCTGCCTCCACGGTCAGGCGCAACACGTACTCGGTTCGCGCGCGTGCACTCGCGCGCGCGCTCGAAGAGCACCAGGTTGACGTGCTTGTGCACCACCAATGGTGGAGCCCCCTTCTGAGCTGGGACATGATGCTTGCGAAGTCGTGCAGAGTGCCTGTGTGCATCTACGTCCACAGCATGTTCTCTGCCCTGTTCAGGGAGGGCAGGCCTTCCGAGTACGACTTCACGCGATTGGCGCGGCATGCCGACGGAATCGTTGCGCTATCAGAGGACGATTGCAGCTTCTGGAAGCAGTTCAACCCACGTGTGTGGGCGGCGCGCAATCTGCCCACGTGCACGACCGAGGCCGTTTCCCCTGCAACCCTTGCAGGTGCACGCATCGTGTGGGTGGGCAGGTTCACCCCATGGGACAAGCAGCCCGCAGAAGCGCTTGAAATCTTCGCGCGCGTTTTGGGCGATCATCCCGAAGCCACGTTGACCATGGTGGGTGCCGCTCCCGACGATGCGCTTCAGTCAAGCATCGAAGCATTGGTGCGCGATTTGGGCATTGCCCATGCCGTACGCTTTGCAGGAGAGTCGTCGGACGTGATGCCCTTCTATCAGGATGCAAGCGTCCATCTGCTCACCTCCGCCTACGAAGGGTGGTGCCTGACGCTTTGGGAAAGCAAGGTCGCAGGGGTCCCTTGCGTGCTCTACGACATGCCCTACCTGACGTTGGTCAAAGAGCACAGGGGCATGAGAGCGGTTGCCCAGGGCGACCGGGACGCGGCGGCGCGCGCAGTGTGCGACTTGCTTGAAGACCGCGAAGCGCGCGTGAAGATGGGCGAAGACGCGCGTGCCCACGCCAAGGAACTCGAGTCGTTCGACTACCAGGGCTTTTGGGATGGAGTGTTCTTGGACGTTGGAAAGGGGAGCGTGCCTCGCGACGGGTTCGAGGAATTCGACGCCTGGTGGGACCTGATGCTCGAAGGGCAGAAAGCAGGCATTGCGGCCGCCCGCGCCGACGAAGTCCGCCTGTTTATGGAGGAGAGCCGAACGTACAAATTGGGAGATGCTATAATCAAAGTTCCGCGAAATGCGAGGAATTTTCTCTTGAAGTAGGCCTTATTGGGCTAGGAGAGGAGTGGATAGCATGCATAAACGATTCCTGTTTTTGTTCGTCCTGGCCGCAGGGGCGCTGTTCCTGCTTGCCGGCTGCGCATGCGCAGCAAGCGAAGTGGTGGCAGACGAGGCCCCGGCTTCGTCGTCTTCTGCCAAGGTTGTTGACAAGCCTGCTCCGGCCTCTTCGTCTTCCGCTTCCTCTTCGAAGCCCAAACCTGAGCCCGAGCCTGAGCCCGAGCCGGCGCCGGAGCCGTTCTACGTGCTCATTTCGGGCAATGACACGCGCGAAGGCACTCCCGTCACGACGGGCCATGGGGCAGACGACGGGTCCCGCAGCGACACTATGATGATTGCGCGCGTCGATCCAGCAACGTACTTGATCACGCTGGTGACCATCCCCCGCGACACGCGCACGGTCATGGACGAAGGGGACACGTGCAAGATCAACGAAGCGTACAACAGGGGCGGGATGCCTCTGGAGATCAAACAGGTCGAAAAGCTCACGGGCGTTCCGATGAAGTACTATTTCAACATGACGTTCGTGCAGTTTGCGCAGTTCGTTGACAGCTTGGGCGGCATCAGCGTGCATATTCCGCTCTACGTGGAGCTGAAAAACGTCCTTACCGACAGCGAGACGATCAGCTTCGCGCCGGGCGACTACCACCTCAACGGCGCCGAGGCACTCGTGTTCGCGCGCAACCGCAAGACCTACAGCGGAGAAAGCCAGGACGCCACACGCCAGATCCAGGACCGCTACCTTGTTCAGCGTTTCATCGAGTTCACGGCGTCCCAGTCCGACGAGGCGATCGACACGTACGTGAAGAGCTTGATCGAGAACACGGACACGAATTTCACCGAAGAAGAGCTGGGAGAGCTGGTGAAGGATTTCGCGCACCACAAAGACCAGATCCATTTCCTTTCGGGAACGGGTCCGTGGCAGGGCGCGCTTGACGAGTCGGTGGGCCTGTGGCTGACCTACGGCGACGACGAATCGTGGCACGAGCTGATGAGGGTGGTCGGCGAAGGCGGCGACCCAACCACCGTGGTGTCGCTTCCTTAATGCGCGCATAGGGTAGAAGTGACCGGATATCGCATCGTCGCAACAGCGGCGGTGCGATTCCGTCTTTAGGCACAAGAAAGGACGCTCATGAACTTCGCTGCCATTCTTGCAGGTGGGCATGGCACCCGCATGGGTGCGACCGACAAGCCCAAGCAATTCCAGCTGCTGGGTGACAAGCCGATAGTGGTGCATACGCTCGAAAAGTTCGTGCTGATGGAGGAGTTCGAGGCCGTGATCTTGCTTTGTCCTCCCGAATGGGTCGAGGCGAGCAAGGACTTGGTGGAGACGTATGTGCCTGCTGCCGGCAAAGTGTCGGTTGTCGCAGGCGGCGCGACCCGCACCGACACGGTGAAGCGCGCAATCGCATGGGTGGAAGAACACTACGGCATTGACGACGACACGGTGCTGCTCACGCACGACTCGGTGCGTCCTTTCGTCACCTACCGCATCATACGCGACAATCTGGAAGCCCTGCGCACCTTCGATGCGTGCGACACCGTCGTTGCCGCCAGTGACACGATCGTCGAAAGCACCGACGGCACTACCATCGGCTCGATTCCCTTGCGCGAAAACATGTTTCAAGGACAGACGCCTCAAAGCTTTAAGCTTGCTGCGCTCAAGGCAGTCTACGAACAGCTCTCCAGCGACGAAGAGGCTCAGCTGACCGATGCGTGCAAGGCGCTTGTCTTGCGCGGGATCCCCGTCGCGCTGGTCGAGGGGGAGCCGTTCAACATCAAGATCACCTATCCGGTCGATTTGCGCATCGCCCATGCGCTTTTGGGCGAATACGAATAGGCAAGGGGCCAACGCATGCTCAACACGGTCTACCAGCTTGTTGCGCCCCATCGCATCGACACCGTTATCCAGGACGTCGACGTTGCCTCCGACTCTCTTGTCGTTCGTCCGACGCATCTTTCCATTTGTCACGCCGACCAGCGCTACTACCAGGGAATGCGCGATGCGAAAGTGCTTGCCGAAAAGCTGCCCATGGCCATGGTCCATGAAGCGCATGGGCAGGTGGTGTTCGACGGATCGGGTACCTACGGGCCGGGCCAGCGCGTGGTTATGGTGCCCAACCTTCCCGTTGAATCGCATCCCTACAGAGCCGAAAACTACCTACGTTCCTCCCGCTTCCGTTCCAGTTCCGCCGACGGATTCATGCAAGAACTTGTGGTCACTTCTCCCCAGCGCTGCGTGGCGTTGCCCGACGGCATCGACTTGGACGTTGCCGCGTTCACCGAATTGGTCAGCGTGAGCATGCATGCCATCGACCGCTTCGACGCCACCGCTCATCCGGAGCGTCGCCGCTTGGGAGTGTGGGGCGATGGCAACGTGGGGTTTATCACTGCGCTTCTCCTGCATGCCCGGTTCCCGGAATCCGAGGTGCATGTGTTCGGGAAGAACCGCGACAAGCTTGGCGACTTCACGTTCGCGCATGGGTGCCATCTTGTCGACGACGTGCCTGCGGATCTGCTCGTTGACCATGCGTTCGAGTGCGTGGGAGGCGCCGGTTCGATCGACGCCATAGAGCAGGCGATCGCGCATATGCAGCCTGAGGCCACGATTGCGCTTCTGGGCGTGGCGGAAAACCCTGTTCCCATCAGCACGCGCATGGTCCTTGA
>JAFUCW010000012.1 GCA_017459485.1 Eggerthellaceae bacterium
GCGAACCCCGTAGCCAGATCGCCCGCATCGGTTAGGCGGTCGAAGTAGCGCCCGATGTTTACCAACAAGAACGTGCGCACGATGGCAAAGACGTGATAGCCCCTGGACTCCACGTTCACCTTGCACGCGGCAGAAAGGCGCTCGAAGGCAGGACGCAGCATGTCCGACGCGGCGATGACCAGGCCGTTGTACAGGCCCCAGAGGATGTAGTGGACTTCCGCCCCATGCCAAAGGCCCACCAGCAAAAACACGATGAAGTTTCCCACGCAGGCGGAAAGGGTGCGCCCAACCGTTTTGCCCAGATGCTTCGTGCCCCACGTGTTCAGCTTCAAGAACGTGGGATGGACCGCCAAGGGGTAGAACACGTAGTCGCGCATCCATGCGCCCAAGGTCATGTGCCAACGGCGCCAAAAGTCGGCCAGCGAAACCGAAAAGTACGGCTGGTTGAAGTTACGCGCCATGGTTATGCCGAACAGCTTGGCCACGCCGCGCACCATGTCTATGCCGCCGGACAAGTCGCCATATTGCTGGACGGTGTAGAGCAGGATGCCTAACGCCACCACCGACCCCGAGGTGCTGGCGTCGAGCGTGTCGAGCGACGCGGAGATGGTGCCGATCAGCACATCGGCGATAGCGTATTTCTTGAACACGCCATAGGCAATGAGCAGAAGCCCGCGGCGCATGCCCTGCGGGTCGGGCCTGTGGCGTTCGTAGAGCTGGTGTGCTAGGTCGTCGAAGCGCCCGATGGGACCCTGGATCAGCTGGGGGAAGAACGAAACGAACAGCAGGTACCGTGCGAAGTTGCGCTCGGGTTCGAACTTGCCGTTGTAGCAGTCGATCACGTAGCCGATGGACTGGAAGGTGTAAAACGAGATGCCCAAGGGAAGGAGCAGCTTCGAAGCAAGGAAGGTGTCCTGCGCACCCAGAAAGCCAAGGAGCGTGTTCCAGTACTTCAGGTAGCCCAGCACGCCGAAGTTGGTGACCAGCGCCGCAAGGAGCACAAGCCATTTCTTGCGTTTGAACTGCGCTTTTATGGCTTTTTTCTGATCGCGGCTCTCTGCGGCGGCACGCAGCTGCTTCGCCTGGCCGTCCAGCCTGCCGAACGCAAGGCCAACTGCGAAGGTGGTTGCCGCAGTGAACAGGATGAAGAACAGGTTCTGCCAGCCGGTTGCCAGGTAGAACCCCATGCGCGCGACCAGCAGGACCACCCATTGCCATTTGCCTGCAACGCGCCATACAACGTAGTAGGCCGCAAGCGAGGCGACCAGGAACAACACGAATTGCAGCGAGTAGAGATTCATAGCCCGAATATGCTACCTCATGTGGGACAACCGCACGGATTAATCACGAAAAGCACGGCGTAGAGCGAGGAGCCGTGCATGGAACGCATGGGGGGGTGCGCGCCCTGTCCCCTATTCTGCTGCGGCGCCGCCCTGTCCCCTATTCTGCTGCGGCGGCGCCATGATGCCGTTCTATAATGGAGCAAAACGCTATCGAGGAGATGCACATGAGCAACAACTACCTGCCCACACCCGACCCCGCCGCTGCTCCAGGGCATCCGGATTTCAACGCCTTCGTGCAAACCATCGCCTGCTTGCGCGACCCGCAAGGGGGCTGCCCTTGGGACAAGAAACAAACGCATGCAAGCGTCGCCGACAACATGATCGAGGAAGCCTACGAAGCGGTGGCCGCCATCGAAGAGGGCGACGTGGAACACATGCGCGAGGAGCTGGGAGACGTGCTTTTGCAGGTGGTGCTGCAGGCGCAGATTGCTGCCGACAACGGCGAATTCACGTTTGACGACGTGGCGCGGGACGTCAACGCCAAGATCGTGCGGCGCCACCCCCATGTGTTCGGACCCGATGCGTCGTTTGCCGCCGCCGGGCTTTCTCCCGATCAGGTGGAGGCGCTTACTGCAGAGTTGGAGTCGAAGGAAGACCGCACCGCCGATGAAGTGCTCGACCTATGGGACGTGATCAAGCTTCACGAGCGGAAGGTCAAAGAGCAACGCCGGGCAGAGAGAATGGCCGCCGAAGGCCAAGACCTTGCTGCTCCACGCGGTGTGCTTGACGACGTTTCGCGCTCGCAGCCCGCACTCATGCGCGCGCAGGAAGTGTCACGCAAGACCGTCAAACTGGGATTCGAATGGGAGACAGTCGACGACGTATGGGAGAAAGTCGACGAAGAGATCGGCGAGTTCAAGGCCGCCGTCGAAGAGCATGGCGGACAAAACGAAGAGGCTCAGCTGGAATTCGGCGACGTTCTGTTTGCCCTGGTCAACGTTGCCCGCAAAGAGCACATCGACGCCGAAGCGGCGCTGCGCCTGGCCTGCGACAAGTTCACCCGCCGCTGGGAAGCCATGGAGCGCGCATGCCACGGCATGGGCCGCCCCATCGAGTCGTGCACCACCCCAGAACTCGAAGACCTCTGGCAGCAAGCAAAGCTTGAAGTCGGCTAGCATCCAATCTGCCCCGAAGGGGTGGGTCCCTGTGCGGAAAACTTCGCGCTTGACGGCGAGATAAGCGCATTAGGGAACGCGGCAATGGATGGGGACAGGTTCACCGCATCCCAACACGCTCGACCCATAATTAAAACTAGCCGCGTTCTTAAAAATGCGCTTCCTTCGCCTACACTCAGATATCCGCACAGGGACCCACCCCACCTTGTCCCAAGAACCTTAAGATGTAAGATGAAGGGCATCCGTAGGTGGCCGAAGCGTCAGCGAGGGTCGTCCCGGCGAGTGCAATCTGCCCGCTCTCGGTACTGTGCCGATCTTCGGTACTGGCCAAGCCGTGAGCAGCATAGCGGCGGCCCGCAGGTGGTCGAAGAGTCAGCGAAAAGCGCAGATGCGCCCATAATCGCCCCGCCTTCGCGCCAAGCGTACTTCGGTACGCGCCGTGCGCGAAACAAGGGGCGAGGATGGGTGCATCTGCGCTTTGCAGCGGCGGCTCAGTCCGGCGTTCGCTAGAACGCCGGAACATAATTAGTTGTGCGTGCGATGATCCTGGTAGTTGGCCAGGTAACCTGCGAATTCGGGGCTGGTGTCGGAGTTGCCCGACCTCCATTCCTTGTGGTCGATGATGGTCGATTGGAACCCATAGTAGGAGTCGATGTAGGCGATAAGCGCATCCACTGCCTGAAGCTGCTCTTCAGGGTAGTAGCCGCTGCCTCCCACATGCACCATCTCTATGCCGATAGAATACGAATTCATGCCGTAGTCCGCGGCCCAGTCGCCGATGGGCGTCGTTCCCACCTTGTCGTCGCGCGATTCGTCTTCGACGCCGAAGGACGCGTTGTGTCCCGTGTCGCCGAAACCCGCATGGTGGGTGATCTTGTCCATCGGCACGCACTGCACCACGCTGCCGTCCTTGTTCACGACGAAGTGCGCCGCCACACCTGCTCCGTTGCCGTCCCAGTAGCCGATCACGCTGTATGCATCCGCTTCGCTTTCGGTGTCATGGAGCACGATGTACTTCTGGTATTGCGCCCCCTTGTCGCCATGCACGAAACTCGCGCGGTAGTCTTCGGCGATGGAAAGGTTGGCGGGACTGGGGCGGCTTTCCTGCTGGCGCTGCTCTTCGGCACGACGCGCCTCCTCTTCCGCTTGGATGCGCGCTTGCTCTTCGGCTTCTGCCCTGGCGCGCTCCTCCGCCTCTGCGCGTTCGCGTTCTTCGGCCTCTGCCTTCGCACGCTCTTCGGCTTCCTTCTTGGCACGCTCTTCGGCTTCCGCCTTCGCGCGCTCTTCGGCTTCCTTCTGCGAACTGGCAGCGGAAGCAGAC
>JAFUCW010000117.1 GCA_017459485.1 Eggerthellaceae bacterium
AGCAGATAGTCCATCAGGCAGTCGTCCGCGCCCACGGCCACGTCAGGGTAGGCCGCACTCACGTCAGTAAGGAGTGCAGCATCTATCTTGTCCACGATATCGTCGGTCTTATATCTGGACACGAAGTCAGTCATGTCCAGATAGATGGCCTGATACTTGTTCAGATGCTTCTCGAACGAAGGGTCGCTGACGATCTCCAGATCGGAAACAAGACTGCGCGAGTCGCACGAGTGGTCGTAGTAGGCATAGAGCATCTTCGCGGCCATCGACTTGCCGAAGCGTCGGCAGCGCGACACGCAACTGAATCGTCGCTCGGTGAAGAGCGTCTTGTTCACCACAGAGATAAGCATCGACTTATCCACGTACTCGCCGTTCCGTGCGGACTGGAACCCTGCATTACCTATATTAATATATGTACCCATAGCGCCGTTAGTTTGATTTCGCGTGCAAGGACGGTGCAAGCCTAACGCAATCAAACTTGTTTGAATTGCTGAGGCGTAGCCCGTTCTCGCAGCCTTTCGACTGCAAAGTTACATATTTTTTCTGAGATTCACTCCTCTTTCTGTGAGAAATCGTCCAAATCTTACGAAATCTTGCTTGCCCTTAGGCCTACCTAGGTCGCCCTTCGGGCTCAAAATTATAAGAAAAACACTCAGCGAAACCTCTGCGTCCTCTGCGGCTCGGCGCGAGAATAAAAAATATGCGAACTTGAATGAAGTAATTAATCCCTTCCCTTGGAGGGTGGAGTGGACGGTGAGTTATGCAGCGACGTAGAACACCTGTCCTACTCGGTCGATGTGTTCGCCAATGGGCGTTCCTTTCTTCTTTTCATAGTCCAGCAAGTCTATAGAGTAAAGCAGCCCCAGGTCTTCAATGTCGCACTGAACATCAAGCAACTGTTCGTAGTCCAGTTCCTTGCCTATGATGGCCAAATCGATATCCGACCCTGCACGGTAATTCCCTTTCGACCTGGAGCCGAAAATCAGAACCTTCTCGATGTTCGCGTAGCGTCGGAAGACATCATGCAGTTCCTTAATCACCTCATCGCTTAGTCCGAACTTCATACTTGCTGGTTATGCCGCAAAGTTACGACAATTCTGCGAAACTGCCAAATACTTCCATAATCGAGTAGGAGGAAAACGAAGTAGATTTCTTCCTACTCGAGTTCGTGTCCCGTGCCTCTCTGGCTTGACGGGCGTGCACAAGGCTGGTGTACTCCTTTAATGGCTTGTGCTGGCAGGGTCTAGAAATAATAGGTCAGGGCGACGTTCCACGAGTTGGTGTGCGTACGGGTGTGCTTCCACATCTGGTCGACAATCTGGTCGCCCAAATCCTGCCAGGTGAAGTCGGCCGTCTTGCCGATGGGAACGTTGTAGCGGATAGAGCCCTCGAAGTGCTTGGCGAATGTCACGCCACCGCCAAAGTTGACGCTAAGCATGGTCTCTTGCAATGAGAACTCACGTAGGTTGCCGTCTTTGTCGAACCAATGGATGATGTCATCGCCGACGTTGAAGCTGAATTGCGGACCGGCAAGGATGAACACGTTCAGAAACTCGCCGAGCCCCACGCCGATGCGGGCATCGCCTTGAGCCACCAGGCTTTTTTGTGTGAAATCCTCTTCCTGTACTTTCAGGTCGCGCTGGTTGTAGAGGGCGGCGACGTCGACGGAGAGTCCCGGCAATAGTTGAATGCCGATCTTCAAGGTCGGACCGGCGAAGAATCCCATGCGGTTGCTGCTGTCCAACAGGCCGGAGTCGAAGTCCAGCGTGGCCATTTCAAGGCCTCCCTTGAGGCCGAAGCGTACTTGCGCCTGCAACCCAGTAGGGCAGAGTAGGATGAAACAAACAATAAATCGTACAAGTCGTGGCAGGGCCTTTCGCGTCGTTCCTTCCATGGTGTTCTCTCCTTTCTGTCTTGCGTTTATTATTTGTCGTGGGTTGCTAGGGGGATATGCCGGCCGGCATCCTAGTGACGCTCACGTCTGACGGAGACACGGGCTGCGCCCGAGCTGCTGGAAGAAGAGCTGCTGCCAGAGCGCTTACGCTTGTTACGCACGCGGACCGTCTTCTCCTTGGGCTCTCTGGAGCTTTTACTGCTCTTCGTGGCCTTCGGGCTGGCGTTGGCCAGGCTGTCGATAGAGTCTTTCTTGGCCTTGTCGCCGAAGAGGTTCTGGCGGAAGGCTTCCAGCTCAGCCTCTATTCGCTTCTGCTCGACACTGTACTTGGTACTGTCG
>JAFUCW010000118.1 GCA_017459485.1 Eggerthellaceae bacterium
TATCAACGGCTTTATCAGTGCTTTCTGTAACCTAGTGAAATACTAGGAATTGACTCCGCAAGACCTGCTAGAATGCCTAGACCATGCAGGAGCTACGCTTGCATATCGGCGGTATGTATTGCGACCAATGCGCGCGCACTGTCACCCATGCGCTCGAACAGGTGCACGGCGTCGACCGCGTCACCCTCAAAGGGGAAACCGCCCACCTAGTGTTGGAGGACGGAGTGGGCATCAACGCACTCCTCCAGGCTGTCCGTAAGGCAGGCTATACGGCCAGGGAGCAGAAAAGCGGGCCGGGGGCAAAGGCGTGGGATGCGCTGCCAGGGCGCCTGCAAGCCTTGATGGTGTTCGCTGTGAGCGTAGCAGGCGTCCTGCTCCTTGGAGTTGGGGTCAATGCTTTGTTCGGCCATAACATCTTCAACGCCATTCCTGCTATAGACAGCTCGTATTCCTATGGCATGCTCCTGGGTGCAGGCGTGCTTACCGGTTTGCACTGCATGACTATGTGCGGCGCCCTGAACATGGCAAGCGCCTTCGGCGGGCAGGAACGGCGACGGTCGGCCCCGTTGCTCTACAACGCCGGACGGCTTGTGTCATATTCGGCGGTCGGTGCGCTCGCAGGTGCATTGGGCGGCATCGTTGGCGTCAACCGCCAGGTTGCAAGCGTGTTGCTCGTCATCGCAGCGATAGTCATGGTTGCCATGGCGCTGCGCATGGCGGGCATCGTTTCTTTCAGCATGCCCATACCCTCTTTCGCATCAAGGCTACAAGCACTTTCGCAGGGCACCCCGTTCGTAGTCGGGCTAGCAAACGGTTTCATGCCCTGTGGGCCGCTGCAGGCAATGCAGCTCTACGCTCTTTCGACCGGCAGTCCGCTTGCCGGTGCGCTGTCGTTGTTCCTGTTCTGTTTGGGCACGATGCCCATCATGCTTGCCATGGGCTATGCCGCGCAGCTGGCGACGGGACGCGCGCGTGCGGTAGCTTCCAAAGTGGCTGCCGCCTTTCTGTTCGTGCTTGCCTTAAGCATGCTTGTGCGCGGGCTTTCCATTGTGAGCACTGCAGGGCAGGTGCCAGCCGTGGCCGCCTTCAACACGCCCGCGGCCGAACGCATCGTTGCTGTCCAAGAAGGCGCTTTCCAAAGCGTGGAGTTCGAGCTGGATTTCGACGGCTACGCCGACATTCAAGTGAAGAGCGGCGTGCCCGTCCGCATGAACATCGTCGCACACGAGGGGAAGATCACGGGGTGCAACAACAAGGTGGTCATGCTTGAGTGGGGCGTCGACGCCGGCCTGTCGCCGGGTGACAACGTCGTCGAATTCACGCCAACAGAAACGGGCGTGTTCGTGTACAGCTGTTGGATGAACATGATTACCAACACAGTGGAGGTGGTCGAATGAAAGTAACGCCTATGTCCAACGCACCGGATGTACGGGGAAGCGAGACCGCACGCAAGACGCGCGAAACGGCAGGCGGGCTGGTGACAGTGGCGGCAGCGGCAGTTGCGGCGGCACTGTGCTGCGTGCTTGCTGCTTGCACGGTTACGCCAGTGGAGAGCACCCAGGTGCAAAGCTCCTCTCAGAGCAGCGCGCAGGCAGGCGTGGCCGCAGGCGAATCGGCTTCGTCCTTTGCCCTCTACACTGACATCGACGCCGACGATGCAGGCAAGGTGCACGTCGACATATCATCCATCGGCAAGGATGCGCGGTTCTTCAACTACCGTGCAGGCGGCACCGTTATCCAGCTTATCGGGGTACAGGACGAAAGCGGAACTGCGCGGCTGGCGCTCAACACCTGCCAGTCGTGCTCCCCGTCTCCTCGCGCCTACTTCGTTCAGCGGGGGGCCGAACTCGAATGCCAGAACTGCGGATTGACCTTTCCTGTCGAAAGCGTGGGAAGCAAGGCTGCTGCAGGATGCAACCCCACCATGATCCAAACGCTTGAAGAGCAGGACGGAGTTTTCGTCATGGACGCCCAAGAGCTCGAAAGCTATGCGGGCGCGTTCGCTTCCTGGGAAGGCACCACGAAATAGCAAAGGAGCTGGGTGACAGAGGGTGACAGAAGCCTGTCCTCTTAAGGAAGCTGCGAACGGAAAGCGCTCCACATACAGGCACAGGGTAGCTAGCGGCGCTCGGCAGCGGCGTGCCCTTGCGCTACTGCGCCTTTCCGCCCCGACAAGCTTCCGGTTCCACCTTCAAGTACCTCCGGGGCTTCTGTGCTAATCTAGCATCATGGCGAAAAGCTTTGGACAGAATCCCACCACGCGGCGAACGCTGCACTACTACTGGGCCGCCACGCGCAGGCACATGGGCCTGTTCGTGGGGCTTATCCTGGCAACGATCACGTTCGGGTTTCTGCTTACGTACGCAAACCCCTACCTGATGAGCGCTATCGTCGACCGTGTGGCGGCCCAGCCCGTTTCGGCGGAAAACGTGTTTCCCGTATTCGGCCCTTACATCGTCGCACTCATCCTGGTGAACCTGGTGGGGCAGGCAGCCAGCAAGCTGCAGGACTACACGCTTTGGAAACTGGAGATTGCGGTGAACTACGACCTGGCCACTCAGGCATTCGACGCGCTCTGCAACCAGTCCATGAGCTTTCATTCCAATCGCTTCGGTGGCACGTTGGTCAGTCAGACCACCAAGTATATGAACGCTTACAACCAACTGATCGAGGTACTTACGTGGCCCATTTTGCCGCTTACGGAAGCTATTGTGTTTATCTGTTTGCTGCTGGGGCCGCGTGTGCCGCTCTACACCGTCATCCTCATGTGCATGCTGGCCATCTACTCGTTCGTGAGCTACCGCATGTACAAGCGCATCCTGAACCTGAACGAGCAGGCGGCAGGTGCGCAGAACCAGCTTTCGGGCGAGCTTTCCGACTCTGTGGCAAACATTCTTTCGGTGAAGACCTACGGGCGCGAAGACTACGAGCGTGGACTGTTCGACGCCGCCAATCGCGAAGTGGTCGCGCGCGACTCGAAGCGCATGATGGCCTCGCTCATGCGCGGCATTGTGACGGCGTGCATCGCGCTGGTCATCATGACGGTGGTGTCGATCTTTATTTCTGGTGGCAACGCATGGTTCGGCATTACAGCGGGCACGTTGGTCATGATGTTCACCTACACCTACAACGTGACGAACCAGTTCAACTTCATCAACCAGGGCTTGCAGCGCTTGAACCGCGCGTTCGGTGACGCGGCGGGAATGACCGAAATATTGGACGAGCCGCGCCTGGTGGCCGACAAGGAAGGCGCGCCCGACCTGGCGGTGGGCGAAGGGGCCATCGACTTCGAAGACCTTGACTTCTACTACACCGACGGCGACGTGCGCACGCAGGTGTTCGAAGGCTTCAACCTGCACATTCCTGCTGGCCAGCGCGTGGGCTTGGTGGGTATGAGCGGGTCGGGCAAGACCACGCTCACTAAGCTGCTGCTGCGTCTGTCCGACATCCAGGAAGGCCGCATTCTGGTCGATGGGCAAAACGTCGCAGACTGCACACAGCAAAGCCTGCGGCGCCAGATTGCCTATGTGCCGCAGGAGGCGCTGCTGTTCCATCGCTCCATTGCCGAAAACATTTCCTACGGCAAGCCAGGAGCCACCTTAGACGAGATTCGCGAAGCAGCGCGGCAGGCCAACGCACTTGAGTTCATTGAAAAGCTGCCTCAGGGGTTCGACACCATCACGGGCGAGCGTGGCATCAAGCTTTCCGGTGGCCAACGCCAACGCATCGCCATAGCGCGCGCCATGTTGGCGGACTGCCCGATTCTGGTGCTTGACGAGGCGACGAGTGCCCTGGATAGCGAAAGCGAGAAGCTGGTGCAGGACGCTTTGGAGAAGTTGATGGCGGGGCGTACGTCGATCGTGGTGGCACACCGCCTGTCCACGGTGGCGGCGCTCGACAGGATTGTGGTCATCGACAACGGAAAGATTGTCGAGGATGGCCCTCATGCCCAGCTGATCGAAGCCGACGGCGAATACGCGCACCTGTGGAACCGCCAGACCGGCGCGTACCTGGAATAGATATTTTGATAGACTACACGGACATAATTGCGCCTGGGGCTTCAATCGGGATCATTGACGCGGACTGGCTGGATGGTCGCAGCCGCCAGCCCAATCTTGCGCTTATGAAGATAGCCGGCTATTGCAAAGACCTTGGATGCCAGGTGGTGCTTCTGGACAGTTACGACAGCATTTCCGAATACGATATCGTGTTCGTATCGAGAATCTTCTCGTTCACCAACGTTCCCGATAACATTACCGAGCTGGAAAACGTCTACTGCGGCGGCACCGGGTTTTTCGAAGTCGGCGGAAGCCAACTGACCGACGCCATCGAGTTTCATGCTCCCGATCGCACCCTCTATGAATCCTCGGCTTGCCAAGCGCGGAGCTGGCGCTTCGTCCTTAGGTACCGTATGAAAGTCGCACCTGCAGCGGACTCAAGCGCAACGCGAGAGGCAAGTGCAAACGTACGGTTGCTGCTATTGTCAGATTGGACCGAACTTATTATGCGATGATTTTGAATCTGATAGTACGAACATGTGTCAACCCCGTCCCTCGACACACTCCGTCCCTTGACACGCTCCGACACACTACAACCCCATACCTTCTCCTGCACCGACCGCCTGCGCTCTTCCTCCCCTGGCAGGCGGTCGGCTCTGTCGAAGACCTCCTGGCATGCAACGACGTCAGTGCGCAGGCGGCTTCGGAGGAGAGATGTGCCTATGCGTGCCTACTGCTGGTATTCCCAGATCATGCGCAGGCCTTCCAAGGTCAGTTCCTGGTTTACGTGCGTCACGGTTTCGCAGAAGGGTTGCATTGCCTTCGAAAGGCCGCCAGTGGCAACGACGGGGGTGCGGTACCCAAGCTGGTCCCAGATGCGGCGCACCAAACCGTCCACACGGTCGCCTTCTCCGTAGACGATGCCCACCTGCATGGCCTCCACGGTGTTGTTCCCCCAGGCCCCTACCGGGTCGGCAAGCTCCACTTCGGGCAGCAGTGCAGCGTTGCTGAACAGCGCCTTCATGGACGTTTCTACGCCTGGGGCAATCACGCCGCCGCGGAACCTGCCTTCGGCGTCGATGACTTCCATGTTGGTTGCGGTGCCGAAGTCGAGCACCACGCAAGGCGACCCGTAGATGGCGCGTGCGGCGACGGCATCGGCTATGCGGTCAGCGCCGATGGTAGAGGAGGGGTAAGCGCTCGCGTCGAACAGATCGCCCGCCGCCGCCACATCTATGCTAAGCACCTCGTGGCCCATCATCTCGGCACCCACCTTCGCCCACAGGCGACGCAGCGCTGGCACGACGGTGGCCACCACCACGCCGGTGATGTCGTCTTTCGAAAATCCGGCAAGTCCAAACAGGCCCCCCAGGCTTACGCGCAGCTCGTCGGAGGTCTGCGAGGCGTTCGTCTCTATGCGCCACATGTGCCTGAGCTTGTCGCCTTCGTAGATTCCCAAAACGGTGTGCGTGTTGCCAACGTCTACAGCAAGTAACATGTGCTTTCCAACCCCCTGATGCATCTTCGCGCGTTGCTACGATGATATGATAATACGGATAAACCTGAGTCGCACGCGTTGGCGAAAAACGTACCAGGTGCAAATTGTTGTTTGGCGAAGCGATAGGAGCAGGCCATGGCCGAAAACGATGCCCATATCCTGGTGGTCGACGACGAATCCACCATCACCGACTTTGTGGGATACGCCTTGAAAAAGGAAGGCTTCACGGTGGACATGGCGGCCAACGGCGAAGACGCGCTCGTACTTGCAGAGCAGAACGCCTATGACCTGTTCATCCTTGACATTATGCTGCCGGGTATCGACGGATACGAACTGTGCCGTCGTCTACGTACCAAGACGAGTGCGCCTGTGCTGTTCCTTTCCGCTCGTGACACCGAGCTGGACAAGGTGGTGGGGCTTGAGCTGGGTGCCGACGACTACCTGGCGAAACCGTTCGGCCTGCGCGAGCTGATCGCTCGTGTGCGCGCGCTGCTGCGCCGTGCGAGCGGGCAGATGGAAACCGGAGAGGTGTACGAGGCAAGTGGGATCACCTTGTCGGAGGACGCGCACACCGCAACGGGCGAGCACGGCGACATCGACCTTACGCCGCGCGAATTCGAGCTGATGGCTGCTCTTATGAAGCAGGCTGGCAAGGTAGTGTCCCGCGAAGACCTGCTGCGCGACGCTTGGGGGTGGGAGTACCTGCCGGATACCAAGACGGAGGACACGCACATCAAGCGCCTGCGCGACAAGATCGCATCTGCGGGCTACGACCCGTCGGTCGTCGAGACCGTGCGCGGCTACGGGTATCGGTTCCGCAGGTAGCCTAGGCGTGCCCGCTGCTCGTTTGTGCGCATCGCGAGTGGATTTTTCGTTGGGGTTGGGCGAGAGTATAAGTGGGGCGCATCTTGGACGTACGCAAAAGCGCGGCAAAGGTGCAGCAAGGGAGCAGTTGTCCTCTGTGGAGTTGTCCCGTTTGGGATCCCATTTGGGGTCGTAGTAAAAATGGGACACTGTGCAGTGGCTTTGTTCTGCAGCATGGATCTGTCCCATTTTTGCTACGACCCCAAATGGGACCCCAAACGGGATGCACAAGGGACGAGTAAATGAGGCACGGCATCGTTGGCGGTTGAGAAATGGGCATTGTTAGGATATCGGTGAGGTGCAAAAAAGTAATGTGTACATTTTTTTCGTATCACATACTATTGTTAAGACAATAAATAACATATAGCGAAAAAATGTACACATTTATTAGGTAAAGCCAGAGGAAAGTTTTCGTGAAGCGGCTAACAACATACTTTTCGGTGCTCGCCACGTTGCTGGCAGTGCTTGCGTGTGCGTTGTTCGTGCTGCTTGCGAACGTGATAGAGGTCGAAGGATGGACGGGTGTCGCGATTGCGCTGTTGCTGACGACGACGATTGTGTTTTTGCTGGCGTTGGTGATAGGCCACTTCATCTCGGCACCGCTGCGCGACCTGCGCAAGATGATCGCGTCCTACCGCTCTGGTAACGACAGCGTTCCCTTTGTTCCCGACGGACGTTTGCACGAAGCGGACGTGCTTGTGGAGGACTTCAAGAACCTGCTTGACACGTCGAATGCCCAGTGCGCCGACCTGGTGCGCAGCGAAAAGCAGCAAATGCAGTTCGTCGGCGACGTCGCGCACGAACTGCGCACCCCCCTAACGGCCATTCGGGGGAATGCAGAGCTGCTTAAGGACCCCGACATGCCGCAGGAGATGCGTGAGAAGTTCTGCGACACCATCGTGAGCGAGTCCGAGCGGCTTACGCGCCTTACCAACGACCTGCTGTCCCTCCAGCACATCGAAAACGACGACGCGCTTCCTGAAATGCAGCGTTTGAACCTGAAAGACGTGGTCGATGCAGCGCTCGATGCGCTGGCGCCCGTGCTCGACGACGCGGGGGCCCAGGTGGAAGTGGTCGGCGAAGCTCCGGACGTGTTGGGCAACGCGGATCGCCTTCGGCAGGTGGTTTCGAATCTGGTGGACAACGCGACGCACTTCATTGAGCCAGGAGGGCACATCCGCGTGGAACTCTACGGCATCTCCGGGAACTCGATCATCGCGGTGAAAGACGACGGTCCTGGATTCGGCGACGTGGATCCCGCCATGCTCTTCGAACGCTTCTTCCGCACCGACTTTTCCCGCGCACGCAACACCGGCGGCAGCGGATTAGGGCTGGCAATCGTGAAGTCGATCGTGGAAGCACACGACGGCACTGTCGAAGCCTATAACCTTCCCGAAGGCGGCGCTTGCTTCATCGTGGCTATTCCTTCGGTGGTATAGGGCAGGTGGTCAGGTATTTCGATGTACGCGTGCACTACAGCGACAGTGGAGGAAACGCAGCAGCTGGCGGCAACGCTGGTGTCTCTGCTGTGTGCGGGTGACGTGGTCGTGCTCAACGGAGACCTGGGTGCGGGCAAGACGCATTTCGTGCAGGGGGCGGCACGTGCGCTGGGCGTCGAACAGCCGGTGACAAGCCCCACGTTCAACATCCTGCAGGTCTATCCTATCTTGCCACACGGCAAGGAGGCAGGTTGTGTGGCGCCCGGCGAATCTGCACCCAGCGCCATCAACCATTTCGACCTGTACCGGCTTGACGAACCAGGGGAGCTTGACGACATCGGCTATTGGGAAGTGCTCGAAAACGGAGGGGTGTCGTTTGTCGAATGGGGAGACAAGTTCCCCGACGAAATGCCCGACGACTACCTGGAACTTCAGTTCACGGCCGATACAGCGGGGGTGCGCACCATTGCTGCGCGTGCGCATGGCCTCCGCTCCAGCCAGCTGCTTGACGCATGGTATACTATGACCTGATTCGGTACCGAATTTGGTCAAGAAGATACATCATGCCTGCTTACGAGCAATCCGACAGCTACCCAATTACGCCCATCTACTCTTTTTCGGCGCTCAAAACCAATCAGCGTGAAGTGAAGGAGCGCGGCAAAAAGGAAGTCGTCCACATTACCGAGCAGGGCAATGCCGCCTACATTTTCTGCTCGGAAGAAGTGCTCGAACACGAAAAGGCCCGTGCCGTTGCGCAAGCGCTCGAGGATGCAGAAATCGCAGAAGTAATACGTCAGGGACGAAAAAGCATAGCTGAGGGTCGCTACATTGAAGGATTAGACGAAATAAAGAAGAGTCTGCACGAGCTGTGGGGCCGCGATGACTAGGATAAGATTTGCTACTGACTGCAAGGCGTCGTTTGCACAGATTACCTTTAGGCGACTACAGAACAGGTTAGACGACCCGCTCGATTTAATGGTCGAAGTCCCGACTTTCGGGTCGAAGCTGGTGCGTGATTCGCTGAAAAAGGAGTTTGGCAGCAACTGCATGAAGGCAGACCTCGAACCGTTCTTGCTGATTTACGAGAACATGAAGAAAAAGAAGATGTGGTGCATGTCTATGGCATCGTCCACGCTCATGCAGTGAAGTAGCAATGCGTATGCATGTCCTAGCGTTTGACACGGCTAACGAGGTTATTTCGATTGCGGTAGGGGTGCTGGATGCTCAGGTGCGCTCAGTGGAACTGGCTGCATACCGTCAGATTGCAGCTCATCGCGCATCCAACACGCAACTTCTGCCACAGGTGGATGGTTTGCTTGCCGAACAGGGTGTTGCGCGCGAGCAGATCGCTTGCGTTGCCTGCGGGCGCGGGCCGGGGTCGTTCACCGGAGTGCGCATATGCCTGGCAACTGCCAAGGGCGTCGCGTCCGCTTTGGAAGTGCCGCTGGTTGGCGTGTCTACGCTCGATGCGTTGGCGTGGGAGCTGCAGGCGGCGGGCGCGCGCGGGCGCACCCTAGTGGTGGCGGACGCCATGCGCAAGGAAGTGTACCCGCAGGTATACGAGATCGGTGACGCAGGCATCGGGCGAACCGGTGCCGATACGGTTGTTGCTGCGGAGGGCCTGGCGGACCCTGGGGGGTTTACGCTGGTTGCGGGGGATGCGATGGTGAAATACGCGGAACTGTTCGCGGATTTGGGACCGTTGGCTGCGCAAGAGCAATGGACGGTGCAGGGGCCGGGGCTGCTCATTGCACTGCAAGATGCGTGGCGCAAGGGAGAATGCGACCCATTCGATGCGCAACGTCACGATCCGGCAGTGCTGTTGCCTGTCTATACGCGCCTTTCCGATGCGGAGGAAAACGAGCGCAGGAAGCTTGCAGATGCAACACCGCGCGACTTGCGAACAGGTGTGGGGGGTGAAGCGTTGTCGGCTTCCTCAGGCGGACCGATGGCGCCCGTGTTCTATCGTCCGTTCGCGGCAACAGACATCGACCAGGCGGTGGCACTCGAGGCGGCTTGCATGGGGACCGATGCGTGGTGTGCCGCACAATTAGCCGACGAGCTTCCGCGCAAGGACCGTTCCTGGTGGACGGCTCACGACGACCAAGACGCACTGGTGGGCTACGCCGGCGGCCAGGTGATAGATGGCCGGCTTCAGTTGTTCAAGGTGGCTTGCGCCCCTGAACTGCGTCGCAGCGGCATAGCGCGCGAGTTGATGGTACGATTGGCGGAAGATGCGCGCAGCCTAGGCGCGACCCAGATGACGCTTGAAGTGCGTGCTTCGAACGAAGGCGCGCAGGCATTCTACCGTGCCCTTGGGCTGCACGAAGTCGGCATTCGTCCCTGCTATTATTCGGATGGCGAAGATGCCTGCATCATGTCCGGCCCGCTCCCTGCAGCATCTGCCGACGTGGCGGGCATGCACCTTATTATCAACCAGGAAAAAGGAGAAGGGGACGGCGTTGTCCGAAGCGACCGTCTGAACACTGTTCCCGATCGTCGCGAAGCGACGCTTTCGCTGCATGAAGCAGCGATGCGCACGAGGGCAAGCGAAGTGGAGTTCGAGCAGCATGAACGGCGCGTCGCGGAGGGGGGCGCCGTCCCCGTCGCCGTCCCGCAGGTTGACCCAGAAAGACGGCCGGATACAGCAGCAGCTCATCCCGTCATCCTGGCAATCGAGTCGTCGTGCGACGAAACGGCAGCGGCAGTCATCGACGGCGCGAACGCCATCCGGGCCGACGCCATCGCCTCCCAAATTGACTTCCATGCGCGCTTCGGCGGCGTGGTCCCCGAAATTGCCAGCCGCAAGCACATTGAAGCCATCTGCGGAGTGTCGAGCGTATGCCTCGAGCAGGCAGGCAATCTGCGCTACAGGGACCTCGACGCCATCGCGTGCACGTATGCCCCCGGCCTGGTGGGTGCGCTGGTGGTGGGCGTGGCCTTCGCCAAGGGGGTTGCCTGGGGCGCGGACATCCCCTACATCCAGGTCAACCACCTGGAAGGGCACCTCTACGCCAACAAGCTCACCACTCCCGACATCGCGCCGCCCATGGTCGTGTCGCTGGTCAGCGGCGGACATACCATGCTTGTACACGTGCGCGACTGGGGCAGCTACGAAGTGCTGGGGTCCACCATCGACGACGCGGTAGGCGAAGCGTTCGACAAGGTGGCCAAGGCGTTGGGCCTAGGATACCCTGGCGGGCCCATCATTTCGCGCTATGCAGAAAAGGGCAGCCCGACGGCCATCGATTTCCCGCGCGCCATGCTCCACAGCCACGACTTGCGATTCAGCCTGTCGGGGCTGAAGACCGCCGTCATCACGCACATCAACAAGGAGCGCGAGGCAGGCAAGGAGCCGGATATTCCCAACATTGCCGCCAGCTTCCAGGCGGCCGTCATAGACGTGCAGGTGGCGAAAGCAAAAGACGCGCTTGCGCAAACGGGCGCCAAGGAGTTCTGTCTAGGCGGCGGCGTGGCGGCAAACCCCGCGTTGCGTGCTGCCTACGTAGACCTTTGCGCTAAGCTGGGCGTGCGCCTGACCCTGCCCCCGGCCAGCGCCTGCACCGACAACGCCGCCATGATCGCCCTGGTCGCTGCCGACCGTTATGCCCACGGCGCCTTCTCCCCCTTAAGCTCCGACGCGTTCGCCCACACCAACCTAGAAGAGGCGTACTAGATGACCACTATTGACACAGCCACCGGCCTTGAAGCGCCCGCCGAGCTTTCAGAGCAGCGGGTGAAGTCCATCTTCACCGAAATTGCCGACCAGTACGAGAAGTTCAACCACTATTCCAGCTTCGGGCAGGATCGGCGCTGGCTGCGCACGCTTGCGCAGTCCGTGGACATTGGCCCCTGCAGCTGCGTGCTGGACGTGGCAGGTGGCACCGGAGAGGTAACGTTCGAACTGTGCAAGCGGCATGGCCCCGCGATTATCGTGCTGTCTGACTACACGCCGGCCATGCTGGAGGTGGCCAAACAGCGCATTGCGCGTGGCGATAACCGCGGCGTGTGCGTGAAGACCTGCGTGGTCGATGCCCAGGACATCCCCTTCGACGACGCCACCTTCGACGTCGTGACCATGGCCTATGGCATCCGCAACATCCCCGACCGCATGCGCGCGCTGCGAGAGATGCACCGCGTGCTTGCACCCGGCGGCACCGTGGCCATCTTGGAATTCAGCACGCCCCCTTTTGCACCCGCGCGTGCGTTTTACAACGCCTACCTGCGCTGGGGCATCCCCGCATGGGGTGACCACTTCACGGGTAAACGGGATGATTTTGTCTACCTTGCAGATTCGATTCGCGCGTTCCCAGACCAACAGTGTTTTGCGGCCATGCTCCGTAATGCGGGCTTCCAAGATGTGAAGTTTAGGAATTTGGCCTTCGGAGCGGCTTGTATTCACACGGCACGAGCATGCGAATGATAAAATATCCGCTTGCAATTCTTTTGCGAATGCTTCAGGAATGCTCGGAGGATATCTATGCTGCTCTGTGCTGAACATGTGTTGCCTATTACAGCTGAGCCCATCGATAAGGGCGCAGTGCTGGTAAAGGACAACAAAATTGCCGATATCGGCCCAGTTGCCAGCATGCTCATACGCTACCCCAACGAGGAGGTACGCGATTTTGGGCAGGCAGCCATCCTGCCCGGATTCGTGAACGTCCATACCCATTTGGAATACACCGCTATGCGAGGGATCGTCCATGACGTTCCCTATGCAACGTGGCTGCTGCTGGTGAACAACGCCGCCACGAAAATGACTCCGCAGGACCTGGAGGCGTCTGCGCTCATGGGCGGTCTGGAAGGCATTGCGTCGGGCACGACATGCATGGCAGACATCACCCCAACCGGTTGGGCCCTTTCTGCCTTGCAGGATCTGGGACTGCGCGGGGTAATCTACCGTGAAGTGGGCGCCAAGGACCGCCAGCGCGTCAACTACGCCATGAACCTTGCCAAATCCGACATTGCGCGGTGGCAGGACTTGGTGGACGCAGATCGCATTGCGGTCGGCATTGCCCCCGCGGCGCTTTATGCGTGCCACCCTTCTATCTTCCAAAGCATTGCCGAATACGCTGGCGACGAAGTTCCTGTAGCCATGCACCTTGCGGGCAGCATGGAAGAGTACAAGTTCATTCGCAACGGCACGAGCGCTTTTTCCGTTGACGCCTTGGCCGACGCACGCGGATATGTCGAAATTCCGCCGTGGTTGCCTACGGGTGCTACGCCTGTTAACTACGCGCTCAACTGGGATGCGTTCGAGGTGGGCAACATGCTTGCCATCCATTGCGTCCATGTGAGCGACGACGACATCACCAAGCTTTACGAGCACGATGTGGCAATCGGCGTGTGCCCGCGGTGCAACGCTCAGCTGGGTATGGGCAACCCGCCGCTTGAAGAGTACTTGCGGCTTGGCATGCGGGTGGGCCTGGGAACGGATTCTCCCGCCGCAATCGATTCGACCGACATGTTCTTGGAGATGCATACGGGCATGCTCGTGCAGCGATCGCTCAACAGCAACTACTTCCTTACGGCTCAGACGATGCTCGAAATGGCGACTATCGGCGGTGCGCGTGCGCTGCGCATGGACGACCGCATCGGGTCGCTGGAAGTTGGCAAACTTGCGGACGTCATTGCCGTGGACATGTCTACGTCTCACCAAACGCCTACGACCGAGCCGTATTCGGCGCTGGTCAACACGGTGAATGCTTCTAACATTATGATGACCATGGTTGATGGAAAGATTCTTTACGAGAACGATAAATGGTGTGTAAACATGGACGTTGACCGTGTGAAAGCGCAGGTCATAGCGGCAAGGGAAAGAATGCGCGGATAACGTGTGCATTAAACGTCAAGAAGGATAGGACACAATGGCAAAGAAACAAAAAATGTCGGCAAAGCAGAAGCAGGCTCGCTTGGAGGCGGCTGCTGCCCGCGAAGAGGCGGCCAAGCAGGCCAAAGAGCGCAAGGAAACGCTCAAGCGCATTGGCATCGCGGTGGTGGCGTTGCTGCTTATCGCGGGCCTTATGGTGCCAACCATGGCAGTGTCGTTCTGCGGCAGTCAAAACATACAGAACCAACAGGCGGCTGCAAGTGCTGACTCAAGTGCTGCTGCAAGCGCCGATGCCAGTGCAAGCACAAGTGTCGACTCGAGTGCCGCTGCACAGCAAGCGTCCAACGAGTCCCCCGACGCAGACGAAGCGGCAACGCAGGCAGCGGACCAAGGCGCGTCCGAAAGCTCGGGTGACAGCGAAGCGTCTGCTTCAGAGACCCTCGATACGGCAGACGAGTCTTCTTCTCGCTAGCGCAAAGGAGCTGTCCTTTTGTTCGGCATTGGCGCAAACGAGCTGATCATCATCCTGATCTTCGGGTTCATCATCTTCGGACCCGACAAGCTTCCCGGCATGGCGAAGACGGTTGGTCAGTTCATCGCACGCTTCCGCAACGCTCAGAACGAGATGAACAAGGTCATTCGCACCGAGGTCTACGACCCGAATTCCGACGATCCGTTCAAGAACCCGCTCGATGCTCTTTCCAAGCTGGAGAGTCAAGCGAAGAAGGAAGATCGGGGCGAGAGCTTCACCGAACGCAAGGCGCGCTACGATAAGCAACGCGCAGCAAAGAAGGCCGCCGAGGAGCGCAAGGCCGAAATGGAAGCGAAGAAGGCTGCCGAAGCAGAAGCGAAACAGGCGGCGCTCGACGAAGGCAAGGACGCCAGCGAAGCCGCCGAGGCGGCAAAAGCGGCAGGCGAAGCGGTTGCTGCCAAGGCCGCCGAAAAGAAGGCCGCATCCAAAAGCGTTGAGGAAAAGAAGCGCCCGACGGCCGACGAGCTGTATGGCACAAAGCCTCAAGCGAAAAAGCCTCAAGCCAAGAAGCCCGCTACCGAAAGCGCCTCTGCGCAAGACGACTCCGCCAAGGATATAGATGCCAAGGCTGCCGCTCAACGTGCCGCTGCGGGTCCTGTCGATAAAGTGCCCGAAGAAGCGTCTGACAACGTGCAAGAAGCGCCTGAGGAAGGAAAGGGGGAGTAGCCATGCCAGTCGGTCCAGCGCGTATGCCCCTTTTCGATCATTTGGGCGAGCTGCGCATGCGCTTCGTGCGCATCGTAGTGTGCCTGCTTATTGCGGTGCTTGTGTTCTACATGGCAACGCCTACCATTTCGCAGTTTTTGATACAGCCCATCAACGACCTCATTCCCACTAACGAGGACGGATCGCCCGCTTGGGTCTACATGGGCGCTTTCGACGCGTTCGGCACCCGTTTCGTCGTCGCTATGTGGGCGTCGCTTGTGGCATGCATGCCGGTGATCATCTGGCAGACGCTTGCGTTTTTCCTGCCTGCCTTGAAGCCCAACGAACGCAAGTGGTTCATTCCCACGTTTGCCGTTGCGTGCGTCTTGTTCATCTTGGGCACAGTGTTCTGTTATTTGATTATCTTGCATCCGGCGTTCGAATGGCTGACCGACCAGGGTTTGGGGTTCGCATCCATCCTTCCCGAAGCGAAGCAATGGATCGATATTATCATCAAGTTCGAAATCGGTTTCGGCTTTGCTTTCGAGCTGCCCCTTGTGGTGTTCTATCTGACCGTGTTCGAAGTGGTGCCCTACGCGAAACTACGTGGCGCATGGCGCACGGTCTACATTGTGCTCATGGTCATCTCTGCGCTTATTACGCCCGATGCTTCCCCGATTACCATGTTGCTGCTGTTCGGTGCCATGATCGCCCTCTACGAGATCTCGATGCTCGCGGCGCGTCTTGTGCTGGGAGGCAAGATCAAGAAGCAGAAGGAAGAAGCCGAACGGCAGGCGGTAGAAGATGCCGAATGGGAAGCCGAATGGGCAGAGCGCCAGGCCGCCAAGAAGCGCGAACAAGAGGCGCAATAGCCGCTGTTGCATAGGTTTCGCCATTTGAGGGCATCGCCTAAGTGGCTTCTGCAGGAGTGCTCGATTCGATTAGTCGTGCGAAGGTTACCTTGCTATACCCTGTGCTAGGGCTCAATCAGGTGGTGCCCTTGTCGTCTTCGGATTGCCAAAATGCTAGATGAGAACTTGACAGCATTGCGCTGTTACACGTGCTAAGGTATGCGCGTACGAAGGTCGTAGGAGGGTAGCGTGCTGCACCTGAAGAAATTGCTTGCTGCTAAGCCGAAAGAGCGCATCGAAGTGCATTTGCATTCGCTTCTCACTCCGTGGGGTGAGGAGCTTGACCTGGAACATGTCCTCGAAGAGCATCCCACGCCCCAGTTCGCGCGCAGCGACTACCAGGTGCTCAATGGGCCATGGCGATGTGCGTTCGTGGATAACGGGCACGACCCCTCCGAAGACATGGAACATGTGGTCCGTTCGGCATTGTGTCCCGAAGACCAGGAGTTTTCTCAGGACATCGTCGTGCCGTTTTCGCCCGAAGCTCCCCTTTCTGGCATAGGGTACAGACTGCAGCCCAGCGAGCTCATTTGGTACAAGCGCGACCTTCCTGTTCCTAAGTTAGAAGATGATGCGCGCCTTCTGATCCATTTTCAGGCGGTCGACTATGCGTGCGCTGTTTACGTGAATGGCGAGCTTTGCGGCACGCACGCAGGCGGCTACCTGCCCTTTTCGTTCGACGTGACCGACTTGTTGCGTGCGGAGGGCAACGAGCTGGTCGTGTGCGTTGCCGACCCAAGCGAGTTTGGCGGCCAGCCCCGTGGAAAGCAGCGCTTCGACCGGGGCGACATTTGGTACACTGCGCAAAGCGGCATCTGGCAAACGGTGTGGACGGAGGTGGTTCCCGCTGCTCATCTCGAAGCGCTTTCGGTCGAGGCTGACGCGCTCACTGGCATATTGTCGGTGGGATTTCAGGTGAAACTAGGGGGCACCGAAGAAGGGCAGATCATCCTTGAGGTGATCGACCAGGGCAGCGTGGTTGCGACTGCCCGATGCGATGCAGAGACGACGTGCGCTCTGGCGGTGCACGTGCCCGACGCCCATGTGTGGTCACCCGCCGACCCGCATCTCTATACGCTGCGCGTGCGTTTCGGAAAAGACGAGGTGGAAAGCTACTGCGGCTTTCGCACGGTGGAGGTGCGCGAAGACAGCGCAGGTTGCGCTCGAATCTTCCTTAATGGCGACCCGTTCTTCGTGCGCGGCGTGCTCGATCAGGGCTACTGGCCCGATGGACTGCTTACGGCCCCTTCCGACGAAGCGCTTGTTTTCGACATCCAGGCCATGCAAAACGCCGGTTTCAACTTGTTGCGCAAACATATCAAGGTTGAAAACGCGCGTTGGTACTACCATTGCGATCGGTTGGGCATGCTGGTATGGCAGGACATGGTCAGCGGTGGCGACGCAACGCTCAACAGCTGGGACTTCAGCTACAAGCCATCGTTGTTCAAGTTCAGCTGGCGCCTTATGCGCGACACTACCGTGCGTAATCGGGAGCGGCTTGGCGCAGGCGACGAAAGCTACCGGCGCGAATGGAAAAAAACGTGTGCAGGCACGGTAAGGACCTTGGTCAGTCATCCGTGTATCATTGCATGGACGCTGTTCAACGAAGGATGGGGGCAATTCGACTCGGCTGCTGCGCTCGATGCGGTACGTGCCATCGACCCCACGCGCCCGGTGTGCGTGGCAAGCGGATGGTACGACCAGGGTGTCGGCGACATCCGTGGCGTGCACAACTACTTCCGCGATCTTGCCGTGTGGAAGGTTGGGTTGCGAAGGCGTGCCTTCGTGGTAACCGAGTTCGGCGGGTTTGCGCATCGGGTCGCTGGGCACAGTGCACGCGACGATGCGTACGGGTACGAGGTCTTCGATACGATCGAGGAATGGAAGCTGCGCACCAGCGCCCTCTTGTCCGAAGTCGATTCCCTTGAGCCGCACGGATTGGCGGGTTTCGTGCTTACGCAGGTGTCCGACATTGAAGAGGAAGTCAACGGCATATTGACCTACGACCGTAAGGTGAACAAGTGGGATGGTCGGCAGTGACCGCCCCACCAACCGCGCTTCTTATGGGCGTGGCGTCCGACCGCGAGGACAAGCGTAGCTCGTTGTAGCTAGTAGGCAATAAATGTGGTAGCGTGTCCTTCTACGATACAAAAATGTGTACATATTTCTAAGCTACACTTTGAAAATGTTACTTATATGCATAATTATGTGAAAAAATGTACAGATTTGCTTCTTTGGAGCGATTCGCATGCGAAAGTGCGGCCGGTCAAGCTCCATGCGTACATGCGCGCGCCGTGCACGCAA
>JAFUCW010000119.1 GCA_017459485.1 Eggerthellaceae bacterium
ATAGAAGAGTGGATCGCGGCCCGCAAGGCCGAAAGCAGGATACGCAACATAGGCTTCTCGTTTCATGGCAACACCGAAGCGTTCCTTCCTATTCTGAAGGCCTACGACTGGGACTTCTGCCAAATTCAGTACAACTACATGGACGAGCACACCCAGGCCGGCAGAGAAGGGTTGCAGGCGGCTGCCGAAGCCGGCATTCCGGTTGTGGTGATGGAGCCTTTGCGCGGCGGCAAGCTGGTCGATCTACCGACAGAGGCGCGCAAGCTTCTGGAAGAGCATGGCAAGGACTGGACTCCCGCCGAACTGGGGCTGCGGTGGCTGTGGGATCACCCCGAAGTGACGTGCGTTCTTTCGGGCATGAACTCGATCCAGATGGTCGAGGAAAATGTGGCTGTTGCCAGTGATGCCTTGGCAGGGCAGTTCTCAGGCGAAGACTTCGAGCTGGTCGAGCGCATCAAGGCGATTATCAGAAGCCGCGAAAAGGTGGGGTGCACCGGATGCCGCTACTGCATGCCCTGTGCGGCCGGCGTGGATATTCCGGGCAACTTTCACTACTACAACCTGATGTATCTGGATTCGAAGACCGGCGGTCGTTTCGAGTTCGCCCGCAACGTGGGCTTGCGCAAGGACCCAGGGTTCGCGTCCCGTTGCGTGGGCTGTGGGTTGTGCGAAAAGCATTGTCCGCAGCACCTTCCCATCCGCCAGTTGCTCAAGGAAGCCGACCGTGCGTTGCGTCCTTTGCCCTGTCGGGCAGGGATGGCCGTTGCGCGCAAGGTCATGCGCCGTCCGTAGCAAAGCGGACGCCGCGGTTTCCTGCGTTCGCATCGCGGTCCCTTTTTTGCACGGTACTGCAAACCTAACTGTTTACCTGCAGTAACGCGTTTAGTAATTGTGGCGATGTCGGCCTCGTGCATCCTTTTCGCGGAAGCCTTATGTATCATTGACGGCAACGCTTAGGGTGGGTAGACGGCATGCCCTGCGCTCCTGGCATTTTCGCTTGCAATAGACGATTATGTCCGGTGGCGATGTGCGGTCTGCCCATATGGCATACATGGAGCATGCGGTGGATTGCATCAAGGCAAAACAGGATACACGCGCTAAGCGCATTGTGCGCACGAGCATCGTCGGTATCGTGGCGAACGTCGCGCTGGCAACCTTCAAGGCCGTCGTGGGTCTTTTTGCCAATTCGATCGCCATCGTGCTCGACGCGGTCAACAACGCGACCGATGCGCTTTCCTCCATTGTGACCATTGTGGGTACGCACATTGCCGGCAAACGCGCCGACTACGACCACCCGCACGGGCATGGCCGGGCGGAGTACCTCTCCGCCATTGTCATAGGCGCGATCATCGTCTATGCGGGCGTTACGTCGCTTGTGGAGTCGGTTCGCCGCATCGTAGAGCCCGAGGTTGCGGAATACGACGCGCTCGGTTTAGCCATCATCGTGGTTGCGGTGTTGGTGAAGATCGTCTTGGGCACGTACGTGAAGCGTGTGGGCCGGGAAGTCAACTCCGACTCGCTTGTGGCGTCGGGCATCGACGCGCTGTTCGACGCCGTCATCTCCGCTTCAACCGTTGTTGCAGCGCTTGTTTTCATGGCGACAGGGGTTTCGCTGGAGGCCCCCCTTGGCGCCATCATTTCGGCGATCATCATCAAGGCAGGTGTCGACATCCTGCGCGAGACCATCTCGAAGATTCTTGGGCAGCGTGCCGACCCAGAGCTTTCGCGCGGCATCAAGGAAGCCGTGGGTCAGATCCCCGGCGTCAACGGCGTGTACGATCTGGTGCTTACCGACTACGGCCCCGACCAGCTCATGGGCAG
>JAFUCW010000120.1 GCA_017459485.1 Eggerthellaceae bacterium
ACCACGGGTGTTGCAATGGCAATTACGGTTTGGGACTGGGGACCGGCAAACTCTCCAACAATAGGAGCGATTATCGTTTCAGCCGCAAGCGAAAGAGTAATCGCTGCGATGGCGTGGCCTCTTTGCAACCTGTTTGCCATAAGGACATAAAACTGAAGTGTGATCAGGCCATAGTAAGCGCCTGCAACAAAAAAGCCCGCAATGCCCAGGCCCGCAGGATCGACAAAGTCCTGCCGAAACGCGAAGGCGCTAGCCGAAGAGGCACCGCATGCACAAAGCGTTGCAACCGACAAAAAGGTAGGCTACGAAATCCTCTGCTGCAACCATGGGGCAAAAGCCATGCACGTTATGCCGCTTACAGCAATGCCGCAGCAAAAGGAGATCCGCAAGAAAAGATTGCTGGTTTCATCAACGGTTTCGGGCAGGAAGCCAAAGGCATAGCCAAGCGTGTTTGTCCAAATACCTATGAATGTTAGACCAAGGGAACAAAGGAGAAACGCCGCCACGTCGTGCTTCATGCCGTTTCTTGATAGCTGAAACAAATCGCTGCCATTAACCAAAGCGCCCCTCCTGCGACTTTTAGCGTGCTTGCTCAATCCAGTGCCTGTTCAAGCACAGATTAAGCAACAGTGAAATCATTTGTGTCGCAATAAACCGGACGGGCGATCACATGAATCCTTCTTGCGTGACATTATACGTCAAAATCGCAGGAGTCGAATGATGGCTCGGGAGATGGTGCGGCCAAGCTAAATGCAACCTACGTTGCGCTTACTATGTCAATTAAGGTGGATGAGCTCGCGAAGCTAGACTTCCAAGAACTCTCGCCTTCCCTGCTCAACGCAACACTAAGCGCAACCACCCCAATAGGAGTGACATCTTACGTGGAGGAGTGGTGAGCCGATTTCTCGGATAAACCGCCGGCCCCTGCCGTGTTAAAAACAGGCTTACAAGGGCTTGTCGGACGTGGCACGGCCGACGGTGCCGTCGCCCAGGGACAGCACACGGATTTCATCCCCCACGCGCACGCTGCCAGGTTCCACCACCCAGCCGAACACGCCTTCGCGCGGGAAGATGCAGTCGCCCGCCAAATAGTAGATGGCGCAGCGCGTATGGCATATCTTGCCAATCTGCGACACTTCCACCACCGCACTGCCCACCTGCAGGCGCGTGCCCAGCGGCATCTCCTTCATGTTGATGCCCTGCGTGGTGATATTTTCGCCAAAGTCGCCTTCGGCCACATCCAGCCCATGGTCAATAGCCACCTGGATGGACTCCTGCGCCAAAAACGACACCTGCCTGTGCCAGTTGCCCGCGTGGGCGTCACCCGCCACCCCATAGTCGGCGCTCAGCGTTATCACGCCGCCTTCCACCGGGGTCTTGCGCGTGCCCTTCTTCTCCGACACGTTGACCGAACGCACCACGCCCGTGCTGCCGACCTGCGGCGCGGGGCCCTGGTCGGACACCATTTCGGGGTTATCTATCCCTAAGTCCTGCGCCAACGCCTTCGCGGTCTCGTTTTCGGAAACGCCCGTTTCGCACGGATGGGCGATCTTGTCTTCAGCTGCCATAGTTATCTCCTAGTCGTCTTCTAGGATTATAGCCGTTCTTGCATAGACATGCAGTGCGAAACGAAGTGTACCTGGTTCGAATCGATCGTCATAACGGGCTGTTGTATCATGGGGACATGACGTTCGCAGAGCGCATAGGGGAGTTTGGAGGAGAGATGCCATGAGGGCTCAAGCAATTCTTGTTACAGGGCTACTCGCCCTGGGCGTGTCGTTTGGCCTTGCCGCATGCGACCAGGCTGGCAGTACGGGCGCTTCGGGCGGAGGCGACGCTTCTGCCTCGCTAGAGGCAAAGAGCGCCAAGCTTGACGGTGCCGAGCAGGAAGCCTTCTATATCACAGAGATTACCGACGACATCTTCGATCGCATCAAGGGCAAGTCGTTCAAGGACGACTGCACCCTGCCCCGGGAGGACCTGCGCTATCTCCACGTGCTTCACACAGATATCGACGGCAACGTTCACGAAGGCGAGATGATCGTCAACAAGCGCATCGCCGAAGACGTGCTCGACATTCTGCGGAAGCTCTACGAGAACGACTACCCCATCGAGAAGATACGGCTCGTCGACGACTACGACGCCGACGACGAGCGTTCGATGGAAGATAACAACTCTTCCAGCTTCAACTTCCGCTTCATTTCCCACACAACGCGCATCTCCAAGCATGGCCTTGGGTTGGCGGTTGACATCAACACGCTCTACAACCCCTACACCAAGGTGGTCGACGGAAAGCGAATCGTCGAGCCCGTCACCGGGGAGCCGTACCTCGATCGCGATGCTTCGTTCGACTACAAGATCGAGCAAGGGGACCTCTGCTCCAACCTGTTCATCGAGCACGGCTTCGAAGGGGGCGGAGAGTGGACGGACCGCAAGGACTACCAGCATTTCGAGATGCCGGACGAAAAGATTGCCGAGTGGTATCCGGACAACGTCGAATAGCGCAGGGGCCCTGCGGCGCTTAGCGGAATCGCCGCAAGTAGGGAGCGCACCGCTAGGCCAGGTTCTGGGTGTTTTCTCCGAAGCCGCCGCACAAGAACAACCAGCGGCTCTGTGTAGAGACGCAGGATTTCGTCATGCGTAAGAAACGGCATGTCAAAACCTCTAAGAGGCGAAGCAAATAAGACAAAATTCGGGCAAATCTGGAATGGCCCCGACGTGCTCGTGGCGGAGGTCCCATTTGCCCACTCATCTTCGCTCAACGCAGGGCGCGATGTCAAAGAAAGCTTGAACCCCTGCACGCTTGAAAGGGAGGGAGGATGCGTGCAGGGGCTTGTTCTGTCCGCGCTGCTGCAGAGCGCGGAAACGCAAAGCGGGTTGTTGAAACGGGACTTGATCTAGGCGAGCAGTTCGGCCTTGGCGGTCTCGCCGGCAATGCGGCCGCTGTAGCAGGCACCGCCAATGCCCCAACCACCCACGTGCAGGTCGAACACGTTGCCGCCGATGCAGCACTCGCCGGTGGCGAACAGGTTCTCGATGGGCTGGCCGCTCTTTTCGTCGAGGACCTTGCAGTCGCCGTCCACGACCAGGCCGACACAGCTGCCCAAGTGCACCTGGACGAACTTCACCGCGTAGAACGGGCCTTCTTCGATGGGCGTAGCGCCGATGAATTCGGGGGACTCGATCAGGTCGTAGGCCATGGGATCAAATTCGCCACGCGTTGCCAGATGGTTGTTGTACTCGTCGATGGTGTTCTGCAGCTTGGCAGCGTCAATCTCGCACAGCTCGGCCAGCTCGTCGATCGTGTCGGCCTTGAACACGTAGGCGGAGTAGTCGCCCGACTCCAGGCCTTCATCGAGAACCTCGGCAAACCCGGAAGCGCTGTCTACGATGGTGAAGGCGCATTCGTCAGGCTGTTCTGCGATAAGGGCGTAGGCCATGGAGTTGTCGTTGCCGTTTTCGACGAAGGTCTCGCCGTTCTTGTTCACGAGGAAACCGTTGGCGGCAATGGTGTCGTCGGGAGCGTTGTGGAAGCCGTGGATGTTGGTCGTGCACACATGACCCCACAGGCGCTCTCCCACCGTATGTCCGCCGGCCGCGATGCCCATGCGGATACCGTCACCGTACGCACCGCCATTGGACCACACCAAGCTGTTCTAGTCATGCGGAGTAAACTCTTCAATCATTTCCTTGTTCTGGGCGAAACCACCAGAAGACAGGATGACCTTCTTTGCATGGATTTCATAGGTGCTGTCAGGCCCTTCGACCTTCGCACCCACAACCTTGTCGCCGTCCATGATCAGTTCGGTTGCCTTCGTGTTCAGGCGCACGTCCACGCCCAGCGACTTAAACCATACGTTGAAGGACTCGAAGATATGGTAGCCGTCGCCCCACATGGTCTTCCAGTTGGTGCGATCGAACGGGTAGGCCGTGCTCGGGTCGCTGTTGAAGCCCTTGAGGATTTCAGTGGGCTGCTCGCCTTCGTCCATGCCGGCAGTCATGAGCGCCACGCCCACATCCTGCATCTTGAGGACCGTTTCGCCCGCCACGTTGAGCAGATGGGTGACCAGAGGCTCGTTGACCTTGCCGAAATTCAGGCCTTGGAAACGCTCGATTTCCGAGTTGATGTATTCTTGGGTCGGCTGCTTGGAAAGCGGCGTTGCGGTGAAAAACCCACCGTAAGCAAGAGGCGTGGATCCGCCGATAAAGGCCTGCTTTTCGATTAGGACCACGTTCAGACCGCTATCGACGCCGTCGAAGTTGGCCTGCTTGGCAGAAAGGGCGGACATGCAGCCCGACATGCCACCGCCGATGACCAAAACGTCTGCCTCCACGGTTTCGCCAGCAGTCTTAGCAGGCTTTTCGGGAGCGGCGTCGAACAGGCCAGCGCCTCCCGCCTGCTCCACGCAATCCTTGACAGCGCTCAGGATAGAGCGGCTGGTGAACGTGGCACCGGAAATGACGTCGACGGCCACCGACTGGGCCTCCACGATATTCGTGGGCAAATCGGAAAGCGCCAAACGCGTGATGTACTCGGGCACGTCGGTCGACTTGCCCACCGACACGTCTACGATCGAGCTTTCGTCCACGGTCACGTAGACGGTGTTCTCTCCCATGAATCCGCTCTTGGTGGCAGTATAGCTACCGGGCGTCATGGTGCCGTTGCCCGCTGGAGCAGCAGAGCTTGCAGCAGCGCTTGCGCTTGCGTCTGCGCTGGCAGAAGCATCTGCAGAGGCCGAAGCCGCAGTGCCGCTTGCGGGCTGGGCACAAGCGGTAAGGCCCGCAGCTGCTGCAGCCACAAGACCACCCGCAAATGCGCGGCGGGACATAGATTTGGAATCGAAGTTGAAAGCATCTTTGGACATCATCCGCTCCCTTCAAGCAAAAAACGATACCTGAAAGGTACGCGCATCCTAGGCGCTCCTGTAGATGCATCCGTACTAGTGCATCTAGAATTACGCACTAGTAAGAACGTACTAGCTTTGGCAGAGTTGGAACAGAGCTGAACCCCTGACCCAGTTTTGCAAAACGGTGGGCGGCCCCTTTATTTCAGCTCAATCTGAAACAGGGGCTCGTCCCCGCTCTAACACGTAAGAACCGTAAGCAACCCGTCTTCGCATGCATCCCTGTTAAATCTGTACATTTTTTCGCCAAACATGAGTAGATTAAATACTATGATTGTGCATTAGAGAAAAATATGTACACATTTTCCTTCAAACGCAACAACAGGCGGACCAGCCGTGATCGTCAGTCGAGCAAACCGTCACGGGTGGCGCGCAAGGCCAGTTCGGTTCGGTTGTTCACATTGAGCTTGTCGAAGATTGCTGCCAGGTGGTTCTTCACCGTGTTGGCCGAAATGCCCAGTTCGGCAGCAATCTCCCCGTTGGAGCGTCCTTCGGCAACAAAACGCACGAGCTGAAGCTGGCGGCGCGAAAGGTCGACGGCAGGCGACTGTTGCCCTGCAGAAATTGGCGTCGTTTCGGAATGGGGCCCAAGCTTCCAGGTCTTCTCCAACGAACCTGGCGCCAACTTGGCATCAAAATACGCAGCGGCATCGGCGGCAAGCAGGTTGCCCACGCAGCGCTCGAACACGGCCACCGCTTCGTTCAGGCGCGCTGCATCCCCCACGTATTCTTCCCAGAGAAAGCTCACGCACACCTCGGAATAAAGCAGCACCATGTCCAAGCGGTTGTACAGCGGCGAAAGGATCGCAAAATGGGTCGCAGCCGCATCCCCGACCCATGCTGCGAAATTACCGTTGGTCCGCCCATCTGCAGCTATGCAGTCCAGGAAGTCGTTGAGTTCGCGCAGGTTCCACTCGTTTGCAAAGCTCTCGTCGATGTCGGCATTGACCGAGTGCGCATAATAACGGACGTAGCGCGCTCTGACCTCGGAAGATATCTCTTCTGTTCGCCTGCGCAACACAGCCGCAAGAACCGACCCGTTCAATTCAGCGGAATTGACCATCGCTGTTTCCCCCACGAGCCTTACGGCCGACACGTTTCCGATTGACGAGCAACGAATATACAAACAGGTCCTCACCTTGTCAAATGAGTCAAGCGCCTCCGCCCCTTTGACTCACGCCCTTGACCCACGCCCCGTTTCCTTGACCCCCGTCCCTTTGGCCCCCTCGACCCCGAAACGCTCGACGCACTTGCTCAGCACCATCGACGCCAGCAGGCGCGTGTCCGTCGCGACGATTTGCTCGAAAGCCTCGAAGTCCTCGGTTCGCAGCAACTCGCCGAGGACACAGTCCGCCGCCACATCGGAAACGCGTTCGAGAATGATAGAATCCGTCATTGGAGAACCTTTCTTTTCTTGGATTCGACACCCATAGGATATCGAGAGGTTCTCTTCTCCTGCCCAGCACAGATTCTCGGGCGATTTCCCGCTTAACGTAACTCGCACATGGCGGGGCCCCGCATCGAAAGGCTGCAGCCGATGCATCCGCGCTGCAATAGCACTGCCGAGCGACGCGCAACTACGGCTGGATGATCGCCTCGACCGCGCAGCGGTACGCACCAGAGAGCACACTTGCGTCCAGGCTGAACGTGACACTGTCGAACCCACGCGACATCCACGTGCGTGCGTCCTCGACCGAGTTCGCAAAGATGTAGGACTCTTTGCCCTGGTGCTTGCATGCCGCCAAAATGCGGTCAATCGCCGCGAGCATGTCGGGGTGGTCGAGCTGGAGCGGAATACCCATGCCTATAGACAGGTCGAACGGACCCACGAATATGCCGTCGACCCCAGGAAGCGCGGCAATGTCCTCGATGCATTCAAGGGCTTCGGTTGTTTCGCATTGCGGGATGACCTTGCAGCGTGCGTTCGACTCCTCCATGTAACGTTCGACGTCAGCCGCCCAATCCTGCGCACCCCACGTGCTTGTGCGATTCGGACAGAAACCACGGGAACCAATCGGCGCGAACTTCGCTGCATCCACCAGTTCCTTTACCTGGGCTGTCGAGCGAATGTTGGGAACGATCAGCCCACGGGCGCCAATGTCTGCCATCCGCAGCACATAGGGTCGACGCACGTCGCCAATGCGAACGAACGGAGCCAATCCATGGCGCTCCGCCGCCACGATGTAGTCAGCTACGCTCTCTTCGGAAAAGCAGCCGTGCTCAGTGTCGATGACCACATAATCCAGGCCCGAATTACCCAGCACTTCCACAACACTGCGTCCACCCAATTCAAAGAAGGTTCCCAGCGTAGCCATGACATCATCTCCTCTCGACCACTCACTTCATATATCTGACAAGGGGACATCTTACAAGAGGACAGGTCATTCGTCAGGTGTCCCTTTGTCATGTTATCCCAATACGCTCCGTCGTAGTTGGCGCATCACGCATGGTTGGCACAACATGTCAATATTGATAAAAGATGGGTCAAGAGCCGTAATATACAGAGAAATTTGGCCTCTATAGAATGACATTGCCTGCAAGACATGCGCTTGGATAATGCAAGATAGGAGGCTCAAATGGAAGGCTTAACAACGGCGTTAAACGCAGTTAACGACGTGCTTTGGAGCATGCCGCTCGTATTCTTGTGTCTAGGGGCGGGCATCTGGTTTACGGTGCGGATGAAATTTCCGCAATTCAGGCTCATCAAGGACATGTTTAAGCTTTTGTCGCCCGGTTCTAAAGCGGCAGACGGCATTTCCCCATTCCAGGCATTTGCCACAACAGTCGGCTCGCGCGTTGGCATGGGCAATATTGCCGGTGTTGCAACGGCGATCTTTTTCGGTGGCCCTGGCGCAGTTTTCTGGATGTGGGTTATCGCCATCATCGGCGCCGCATCTGCCTTTGTTGAGACGGCACTTGCCCAGGCATACAAGATCAAGACCAACGACGGCGAGTATCTCGGCGGACCGCAGTTCTTCATCGAAGAGGCTTTGCGCGCCAAGCCTCTTGCCATTGCGTTCGCCCTTGCGACTATCCTTGGCCCCGGAATCCTCATGCCGGGCGTCCACATCAACTCCATCGCATCAACCTTCAACCAGGCCTTCGGGCTTCAGGAACTCCTTGTTGGCGCCGTGTTCTGCGCAGTTCTCGCATTGGTTATCTGCGGTGGCGTAAAGCGCATCGGCACTGTTGCAGAATACCTCGCGCCTGTCATGTGCATCGTCTATGTGATCATCGGCATTGTCGTCATCGGCATGAACATCGGACAGGTTCCCGAAGCACTCGGGCTCATCTTCACTTCGGCTTTTGGAGCGAATGAGATGTTTGCAGGCATCATCGGCGCTGCCATTTCCTGGGGCGTGAAACGCGGTGTGTACTCCAACGAGGCTGGCCAGGGCTCTGGCGCCATCGTGAGTGCTGCAGCAGAAACCTCGCATCCTGCCAAGCAGGGCCTGGTCCAGGCGCTGTCTGTCTACATCGACACACTCGTCATCTCTACGGTGTCCGCGTTGATCATCCTGCTGACGGGCGTCTACAACGTCCAGGGCGCAGATGGTTCCATGATCGTGAACAACGTGCCCTCTCTTCAGTACGGCATCCTGTGGGTGCAGAGTGCGCTCAATGACGCTTTCACTGGAACGATCGGCGGCAAAGCCCTCGCCATCATTATCGTAATGTTCGTGTTCACCTCGCTTATGGGGTACTATTACGAAGCCGAATCCAACGTGCGCTACCTCTTCAAAGAAAACAAAGTGCCCCTGTGGATCTTCCGCGCCATCTTCATCTTGTCCTGCTTCACCGGAGTGCTGGTCAACGGCGAAGTGGTGTGGACCATGGGAGACTCGGGCGTGGCCCTTATGGCATGGATAAACATAGTGGCGATCCTGCTGCTTTCGAACAAGAGTATCGCGATCCTGAAAGACTACGAAGAGCAGAAGAAAGCTGGCAAGGACCCCGTGTTCTCCCCGGAGAAGCTTGGCATCATAGACGAAACAGGTGCCTGGGCAAAGTATCAAAACCAGTAGTTGCCACGTCCAATAGAGTAGTGACCGTAAGAAACCTCTAGAAAGAAAGAAGGGAAACATGCTGAAGATCACCCGCGCAACAGACCCCGCTCTCGCAGAGCTGCTTGACGAAGAGCTGTCCCGTCAGGAGCACAACATCGAAATGATCGCATCGGAAAGCACGGCACCCCTGGCGGTGATGGAACTGACAGGCAGCGTATTCACCAACAAAACGCTAGAGGGCTATCCTGGCAAGCGTTTCCAGGCCGGATCCCACATTGCGGACAAAGTGGAGCAGCTAGCCTGCGAGCGTGCATGCGAACTGTTTGGTGCCGAGCACGCCAATATTCAGACCTATTCCGGCTCGACGGCGAATTACAGCGTGTTCGCATCCGTGCTTGACCCAGGTGACAAGATCCTGAGCATGCGTCTTGACCAGGGCGGACACCTAACCCATGGCTCTCCTGCGAACTGGATGAGCAAGGTATACCACTACGAGTTCTACGCCATGGACCCCGAAACGGAGCAGATTGACTACGACGCCCTCGAGGTCCAGGCTCGCGAATACCAGCCCAAGCTTATCATTGCCGGCGCCAGCTCCTACTCGCGCCTGATCGACTACGAGCGCATCGCCAAGGTAGCCAAGGAAGTCGGCGCCTACTTCATGGTCGACATGGCCCATATTGCCGGCCTGGTGGCGGCCAAGATCATCCCAAGCCCCATTCCTCACGCGGACTTCGTGACCTCCTCCACAACCAAAACCTTCTGCGGCGCCCGCAGCGGCATGGTGTTCTGCAAGGCCGAGCATGCCCAGGCGCTCGACAAGGGCACCTTCCCTGGCGCAATCGGATCGATCCATCTGAACACGATGGCTGCGAAATGCTGGTCGTTCAAGTATGCAGCGACCGACGAGTTCCGTGCTATCATGGAGCAAGTTGTGAAGAACGCGCAATGCCTGGCCGAAGAGCTCACTTCATACGGATTCCGTATCGTAAGCGGCGGTACCGACAACCACCTGATGGTCGTCGATCTGCGCGAGAAGGGCGTCACGGGTAAGGCCTTCCAGGATGCGCTCGATGCAGTGGGCATTACCGTTAACAAGAACATGATCCCCTTCGATCCGGAAAAGCCTGGTGTGACGAGCGGCGTCCGCATCGGTCTGACCGCCGTGTCGCAGCGTGGCCTTAAGGAGCCCGAAATCCGCGAAATCGCACACATCATGAACTGCGTTGCGGAGGCTCCCGAAGACGAGACGAATCTTCAGGAGTGCAAGCAGCGTGCACAGGAGCTTATTGCGAAGTTCCCCCTGTACCCGGCAGGTTCTTTTGACGACTAGTTTTGCGCGTGCAATTGCCGGCGCGTTTGGGCGAGGGAGAACCAACCCCTCTCTCGCTCAAACTCTTTGATGCTTGGGACAAAGTGTGACTTTGACGGGAAACGACAACATGTCCGTACAGCGTACCGACTGGGGCGAAGTGCGCTGGCTTGATGCCGCGGATCTCAACGATGCGGCAAACCATTTGCGCGTAGGTCTGGTCACGCTTGGTCCTCGGCAGTGTCAACCTGTGCATGTCCACTACGATGAGCAGGTGCTCTACGTGCTTGAAGGGCATGCGGAAAGCACGGTTGACGGAAAAAGCGAGCGCCTTGTGGCAGGCAGCCTCCTTCACCTGCCTGCAGGCATTTCCCATGAAATCGTAAACGTTCAAGATGCTCCCTTCAGGCACGTTCTTGTTTCCAACCCTGCTCCTGCCGCCTTTGCCGGCGGCGTGGAAATGGATGGTGCATATGCGCGGTCTGCGAGCGGCGCTCTTCAAGACGGACCAGCGGATGCGCATGGGCAGCCCTCCGACTTGATCTACCTTGCGGTTGAAGCCGTGCGCACGCAATTCTTGGAGACCCTGCCATTCGGGTACGCGTTGTTCGACCAGCTTGGCAACCTCCTGTTGCAGGGCAAGCACTTTCCCGAATACTGCCAAGCGTCTTGTTCTGTCGATGCATGTCCAGGCGAAGCGGATTGCATGCTCAAGGGGCGCCTGCTCGATGCGTCCAAGGCGCATACTCTGCGCTGTGAATACGGCATGGAGGTATACCAGTATCCCATCATGCACGACAAGTGCGTGATCGGGTATTTGCAAGCCGGCTACATCAGGCGCTCAGATGCCGACCCAAGGCCAGGCAGCAACGTCTACGACTCACCCGAAAGTGTTGTCGACGGAGTGAAGGCGCTGATGTCTCGGATCGTGAAAGCCATACAGAACTATTGCGAATTCGAGCAGTTCCGGCAGGAGCTGTCCAGGCGCGATAGCCAGATTGCAAACGCGCAGGAGCAGGAAGACATTCTTTTGCAGGATCTGCAAGCCGCCCGCTATGCGATTACCGACCTGCGGATCAACAGTCACTTCCTGTTCAACGCACTCAACGGAATGGCGTCAATGGCACTCGACGGTGGCCAGCTTGCGCTGTACCAGTCCATCGTCGATCTGTCCAAAATGTTCCATTACACGTTGCGCACCCAAAGCGCCATTGTTCCCCTGCGCAAGGAAATCGAATACATGCGAGCCTATCTGCAGCTGCAGAAGGTGCGCTACGGAGACCAGCTACACACGCAGATCAGCGTCGATCCCCTTGCTGCAGGGCAGCCTGTGCCGTTCAACTTCTTGCAACCCATCGTGGAAAACGCATTCGTTCACGGTTTCCATGACGACGGGCAAAAAGAGCTGCTCGTCGAGGCGCGCCTGCAGCACGATCTTGTCATTCGCGTTACTAATTCGGGGGCAACGCTTTCAGAATCCGAATACCGGTTTGTCAACCAAGGCGTGCGCAGCAATACCTCGCACGGACTTTCCATGGTGTACGCCAAGTTGCAAGGCATGTATGGCAACAAGTCGGAAATAACGTTTGCGCCCGCAAAATGGTATAAGGGCGGCACGTCGGTTACCACGGTCATTCCCATCGCCGATCGCCATGTTACAGCGGAAGAGGTGGCACATTGACAATCCGTGCGATCATCTGCGACGACGAGCCGGCAGCGCAGAACATCATCAGGCATTTCGTGGATGCCCAGCACATACCCGTTGAAATAGTGGGGTGCGCCAAAGATGGGCAGGCGGCGGTAAAGCTTGCCCATGACACGAATCCGGACCTGGTTTTCATGGATATCCAGATGCCGCACATGAACGGGCTCGAGGCAATTCAGCAAATAAGGGACAGCAAGACCATCATCATTACTGCCTACGATTCCTTTGAATATGCGCAAAAGGCTTTACGGCTTGGCGTGTGCGACATTATTCTGAAACCAATCGATTTCGACCAGCTTCAGCAGGCGATCGAGCGCGCAATAGGATGGCGCTTTACTGGAAACGCCATTGTGGACACGACCTTGTCGTGGCTGTACAAGCACTACAACGAGAAAATCGAGTTGAAGACGCTTGCGGAATTGACCTACTGCACCGAAAGCCACCTTGCACGCGTATTCAAAAAGGAAATGGGCACGTCCATTCTAGCCTTTGCGCACAATCTGCGCATTAGCCGCAGCGCCATGCTCATGGAGCAGAGCGATCTTTCGGTGAAAGAGATCAGCGAGCAGGTCGGATACCATAATCTCAACCAGTTCTACAAGTATTTCCAACTCTATATGGATACCACGCCCGCAGCGTACGCCAAGCAGGTGCGCAAGCAAACCGCGGGAGAAACGCAGGAGGTTTAACCATGGATGAACAGACAATCGCTGCTTTGAAAGAGGGGCATCCTATCCTTGAGGACATTGCGCAGCAGCGCGAGGTCGCCTGGATCAACCCGGATAGAATTCCCTTCGAGCAAGCCCGGCCTTTGCAGGAGCTTTCGATGGAGGATATAGACGATGCCGAAAACAGGCTTGCGCGCTTTGCGCCCTTCATTCAGAAGTGCTTTCCCGAAACCGCCTCGCGCAAAGGGATAATCGAGTCGGACCTTGTCGATATCGCCTGCATGCGCGAGTCGATCAACGCCGCATACGACAGCGCTTTAGCGGGCCGCTTGCTGCTGAAAAAGGACAGCCATCTTGCCATTGCAGGTTCGGTTAAGGCGCGCGGGGGCATTTACGAAGTGCTGAAGCACACCGAAGACCTTGCCCTGGAAAATGGCCTGATCAGCCCCGAGGAAGCAAGCGACAATTCTCCGGGCAACACCGCCTATGCAAAGCTTGCCGACGACAGCGCGCGCGAAATCTTTGGGCGCTACACCGTCCAGGTTGGATCGACGGGCAATTTGGGAATGAGCATCGGCATCATGAGCGCGGCTGTGGGTTATCACGTGATAGTCCACATGTCTGCCGACGCACGCCAATGGAAGAAGGACCGCTTGCGCAGTTTCGGCGTGGAGGTTGTCGAATACGAATCCGACTACGGCGAGGCTGTGCGCAATGGGCGTATGCGCTCTGATGCGGACCCGACCAGCTATTTTGTTGACGACGAGAATTCGCGTGACCTTTTCTTGGGCTATGCGGTTGCCGCCAAGCGCCTGCCTTCGCAGCTGGCTGCGCTTGATGTGGCAGTGGATGAGGAGCATCCCTTGTTCGTCTACATCCCCTGCGGTGTCGGTGGTGCGCCGGGCGGCATCAGCTTTGGTCTTAAGCAGGTGTATGGCGACGCTGTTCACTGCTTTTTCGTGGAACCCACGCAGGCGCCATGCATGCTCGTGGGCATGGTGAGCGGTCTGAACAGCGCCATTTCAGTTCAAGATATCGGCTTGACGGGCTTGACGCATGCTGACGGGCTTGCAGTGGGAAGGCCATCTGGGTTCGTAGGGGGTGTCATGAAGCCGCATCTGAGCGGGGAGTTTACTGTGTCGGATCCCAAGCTCTACGACTACATGCGCGACCTGATTGCAGCAGAGGACGTGTTCCTCGAGCCGAGCGCCTGCGCGGCCTTCCAGGGGCCCATACGCTTAGGGCTCGAAGATGTCTGCAAGGACTACATCGAACAGAATGACCTTGCCAAGAAGATGGCAAACGCAACGCATATCGCATGGGCAACCGGCGGCAGCCTTGTACCCGACGACATTAGGCGTTCGTACGAGCAGACCCACCTAGACTAATCGTGTCAGTGTACTTAAGCAACAGGAAGGAACGACAAATGGGTAATGCAGTGGTGAATACGACGAAAGCCCCAGCAGCAGTGGGCCCCTACGTGCAAGCAATGCAGGCGGGCGACATCCTCTTCACCTCGGGGCAGCTTGGGCTTGTTCCCGAAGACGGCAGCATGCCAGAAGGCGTGGAGGCGCAGGCGCACCAGTCCCTTGCGAACATTGACGCAATCCTTGCCGAAGCGGGATTCGCGAAAGAGGACGTGGTGAAGACCTGCGTGTTCTTGACCGACTTGTCTCATTTCGGCGTCGTGAACGAAATCTACGCCGACTACTTCGGCGAAAGCAAGCCTGCCCGTTCGTGCGTGGAGGTATCTCGTCTGCCCAAGGACGGCCTCGTCGAAATTGAATGCGTTGCCGTAAAATGTGCCTGCTAAATGTGCCAACTACGTCGGAGCTAGCACATTTGGACAATCCGGGCACGCGCTGCGCCAACTACGCACTATGCCAGCCATGCGTAGTTGGCGCATTAATCGCATAGCACGCCATCCGGTGTCGATGAAGCCTCGTCTGAAACATCGTCACTTGAAAGGTATACTGGGGGCATGTGCGGACGGATACAACTGCCTCTGTGGAACGAGATGATCGATGTTGCCTGTCGCCTTGGGACCGACTTACCTGAAGGACCGCAACACGAGCTTCCGAAGCTGGTGCGGCCGGGAAGCCAGCTGCCCCTGTTCAACGATATTGAGGGACGAATGCGATTCGTCTTTGCGTGATGAAACGTGGCCGTTGGCCTGCCACGTCCCCGCTGCCCCTGCTTGCCGTGGTCCCCGTGGTCCCCGTGGTCCGTGTATCAGGCGCTTAGTGCTTTGCGCAGCAGCTCGATGCGGCTGTTCACGTTGAGTTTGTCGAACACGCGCGAAACATGCGTCTTTACGGTGTTTTGGCTCACGTTGAGCGCAGCGGATATCTCTCCGTTGCTCTTCCCCTCCAGTAGCAGTACATACACTTGCCGCTCTCTCCGGGATAGTATCTGAAAGGCTTCTTCGTTCTGTGCAGAAGGCGCTGCATGCGCATCCGAATGCGCATGAGATTGCCCGCCG
>JAFUCW010000121.1 GCA_017459485.1 Eggerthellaceae bacterium
CGCAGACCGCGCACGGTCTTCGTCACGGAAGGATGCTCCAGTGCAGACACAACCACAGCGCCCGCATCAGGTCCTGCCGCTCCTGCCGCGCCGTACAGCGCAAGGTTGTTCGCTTCGGTCGCCCCACTGGTGAAATAGATTTCTTCCGCATCGACCCCAAGCGCCTCTGCCACAATCGCTCGAGCATCCTCAAGCACTTGCTTCGCAGCCTTGCCGCGCGCATGGATGCTCGAGGCGTTGCCATACTCTCCCACCAGCGCGTTGGTAAGGGCGCAGACCGCCTCGGGAGTCGGACGCGTAGTTGCTGCGTTGTCGAAATAAATCTCGTCCACGGTTGCCTTTTCCTTAAAGCTGTCTTTCCCAGCTACTTTTCCACGGTCTTCGCTAATTGATACACTCCACCATGTCGGAATCAGTGTAATAGAGCGCCCCGACAATGCGCAACGCTCCTTCCTGCTTAAGCAAGAGCAGACATAGAAGCACGGGCATTTGTGGTTTCTTACCGTGCATCCCTTCGAAGACGGCAACGGACGCATAGCACGCGCGTTGACCGAAATGCTGTTGGCGCAAAGCGATGGGAGTCCGCGAAGGTTCTACAGCATGGCCAGCTACATCAAGGCACATCGCAGCAGCTACTACGAAGCCATAGAACATGCGCAAAAAGGCTCTATGGATGTTACGCCTTGGTTAACGTGGTTTCTGGCTGCCGTAAAGGCTTCCATCGAAACGAGCCAGGAAGAATTCGAAGCAGTGCTGCGCCGAAGCGATTTTCGGTCTTCGATAGGTTCCGTTCCCCTTAACGAAAGACAGCGTAAGGTGCTAACCCTGCTTGCGAGCTCGTTCGAAGGAAAGCTGACGGCCAAGAAGTGGGCAAAGCTGTGCAAGGTCTCCCCCGACACAGCCCTGCGCGACATATACGATCTTATAGAAAAGGGCGTGCTTGCACGCGATCCCGCCGGCGGCCGCAGCACATCGTATTCATTGCGGCAGAAATAGGGCATCCGCATTCCAAGCACTTAGTACGTAGAGGCGCGAGCTTCGGTGAAGCGCCAGGCGCCGTTGCGGCGGACGAGCTTCATGGCAAGCTGCAGGTGCCACCACCCCCTGCCACTGCCGTACACGACCGCTTCCACATGGCTTTGGCCAGTCATGGTGGCATGGTCGCCGTCGATAGCAATCTCCACGTTTTCGGTTTCCGCCGCGAAGTAATTTAAGGTGCCGTCGGCAATGGCGTGCATGTACTGCTGCTTGCTCTGGCGCGAGCCTGTCATGTGCACGAGCACCATGCTTTCGTCCAGCACTTCGTCGAGCACGTCCATGTCTTTCGCCACCATGGCGGCATACATGCGCTCGTACGCTTCCAGTATTTGTTCTTCATCGGTCATACGCCACAATCCCCCGTCATCCGCGAAAACATGGCGTCCTGCTCGTACCCGTGAGTATCTTACCCATGGGTACGAGCAGGATTTCCGAATCGGTTCTTACATGCTGCCTTTGATGTAGCCCAGCAGACCGCCCACCGTTTCCAAGTTGGCATGGTCGAAGCAGATGGCGTGGTTGGTGTCCAGCTCGGCAATCTTGGCGGTGTCTTCGGCGCTCAGCTCGAAGTCGAACACGTCGATGTTTTCCGCCATGCGCTCGGGCTTCACGGACTTCGGGATAACGATAACGCCCGCGTCCATAAGGTAGCGCAGCGCCACCTGGCCCACGCTCTTGCCGCAACTGGCGCCGATTTCGGCCAACACCGGGTTGTTGAAGAAGTCGTTGGCGCCTTCCGCGAACGGACCCCATGCCATGTGCGCCATACCCAGCGCATCCATGTTGGCGTGCGCGGGCTTTTGCTGCCAGAACACGTGGGTCTCCACCTGGTTTACCATGGGGCCCACCTTGGCGAAGGTGCAGATGTCCAGCAGGCGCACCGCGTCGAAATTGGACACGCCGATCGCCTTCACCAGACCTTCTTCGTAGGCACGTTCCATGTCGCGCCAGGCGCCATAATAGTCGTTGTAAGGCTGGTGCAGCAGCATCAGGTCGATGTAGTCCATGCCCAGTGCTGCGAGCGATGCCTTGATGGACTCGTAGGTCTTGCCTTCGCCGTAGTTGGACACCCACACCTTGTCCACCAGGAAGATGTCTTCGCGCGCCACACCGCTGTTGGCGATGGCAGCACCCACACCGCGCTCGTTCATATAAGCCTGCGCCGTGTCGATTAAACGGTACCCGACAGCCAGGGCGTCGCCCACGCAGCGTTCGGTGGTTTCGTCGTCAATCTGGAAAACGCCATACCCCAACATGGGCATGTCCAGTCCGTTTGCAAGCTTCTTGTATTCCATAGCAGTTCCTTTCAGTTGGTTGCGTTGCCTTCCTTTGCTATACACAGTATGCACGCCCAGTTGCTTCATGTACAATGCAAAGCAAGATATTTAGTATGCGTTAATTGCATACCATTAGCGAAAGGTATACCCGAAAGGACTGTCTGAACGCTATTCCTGAAAGATTGCGAAGCAATCTCTTTAAAAGCATGAAGCAGTGGAGCGCATGAGCGAAGCGAACAGCGGAACGGCATGTCCTGTGGAGGGTATGCCTTACGCCTAACAGAAAGGATGACGGGGGAGGTAGAGC
>JAFUCW010000122.1 GCA_017459485.1 Eggerthellaceae bacterium
ACCTTGGAGCGTTATCATTAACAGGACTCACTGAAAGGAACCGCGCGCATCATGGCATATGGGGAGCACGCCAAAGAGGAGAACCCTGGCGTATTCAGCATACTATTGAGTTTTCTTTTCATGGTGGCCGTGGTTTTCGCGGCTGCTTGGCTGCTGCGCACCTTCGTAATCGCTCCCTACCAAATTCCCTCGGCGTCTATGGAGACGACCATCATGGTCTCCGACAAGCTCTTTTCCGAGAAGGTCAGCTACTACTTCCGCTCCCCGACACCGGGAGAGATCGTCACCTTCGACGACCCCGAAGTCGAGGACCGTACGCTTATCAAGCGCTGCATCGCCGTGGGCGGGCAGACCGTCGATCTGCGCGACGGCGCCGTCTACGTTGACGATGTTCGCCTTGACGAACCCTACACGAACGGGCAGTCGTCCCATCCGCTTGGAACGGCGCCTGGAGTGGAGATCTCCTACCCCTACACCATCCCTTCGGGCTACCTTTGGGTGATGGGGGACAATCGCACCAACTCTGCCGACTCCCGCTACTTCGGGCCGGTACCCGAGTCGAGCGTCACAGGCCATGCGTGCCTGATCTACTGGCCGATCAACCGCATCGGGGTGTTCGGTTAGCCGTATCTGCACCTTATCGGACAAGGAGAGTCATGACACCAGCTGAAGTACCCACGTTTCAAGACATCATCATGAACCTCGAGCGCTATTGGGCCGACAGGGGATGCATTGTGCTGCAGCCCTACGACAACGAAGTGGGCGCCGGCACGTTTCATACGGCCACGACGCTTCGTTCCCTGGGGCCGGGCGTGTGGCGCGCGGCGTACGTGCAGCCCTCGCGCCGTCCCACCGACGGCCGCTATGGCGAAAACCCCAACCGCTTGCAGCACTATTACCAGTATCAGGTGCTCATCAAGCCCTCGCCCGACGACGCCCAGGAGCTCTACCTGGGGTCGCTGCGCGCCATCGGCGTTGACGTCGACGCCCACGACGTGCGTTTTGTCGAGGACGACTGGGAAAGCCCCACGCTGGGAGCCTGGGGCCTTGGCTGGGAGATCTGGATCGACGGCATGGAAGTCACCCAGTTCACCTATTTCCAGCAGGTGGGCGGCTTCGAGTGCGATCCCGTTCCGCTGGAGATCACCTATGGCCTGGAGCGCCTTGCCATGTACGTGCAGGGCGTGGACAACGTCTACGACCTGGTGTGGAGCCGCGGCGACGACGGCCATGTGTTCACCTACGGCGACGTGTTCCTGGAAAACGAGCGCGAGTTTTCCACTTACAACTTCGAAGTGGCGGACACCGACTTTTTGTTCGGTGAGTTCGACCGTTACGAAATCGAGTGCAACCGCACGCTCGAGGCCGGCCTGCCGCTTCCCGCGTATGACTACGTGCTGAAGTGCAGCCACACGTTCAACCTGCTCGATGCGCGCGGCGTCATTTCTGCCACCGAGCGCATGGGCTACATCTTGCGCGTGCGCACGTTGGCGAAAGCAGTCGCGGCAAGCTATCTGGAGCACGTTGCCGGTGTGGCGCCAGCCACCAGCGAGGGAGAGGGGGAGTAATGGAGACGAAGACCCTCGCCTTCGAGATTGGAACCGAAGAACTACCCGCTTTCGACCTTCACGATGCCACCGGAAAACTGGGTGGCTTGATGTCCGATGCGCTCGATGCGGCGATGATCCCGCATGGCGCAACCGAGGTTTACACAACGCCGCGCAGGCTGATCGCGATCGTGCACGACGTTCCCGAGGCGACCGAAGCCTCGACTGAAGAGCACCGTGGCCCCTCCGTCCATATCGCCTTCGACGACGCGGGCAACCCCACGCAGGCAGCGCTCGGCTTCGCGCGCGGCAAGGGTGTGGACGCTTCCGACCTGGTGCGACGTGACGAAGGGGGCACGGAGTACGTCTACGCCGTGGTTCAGACGCCTTCCGTCCAGATCGCCGATGTCCTGCCCGATTTGCTGCGCGGCGTGATCGAGTCCATCTCCTGGCCAAAAGCGCAGCGGTGGGGAAGCCGTCACGAGCAGTTCTCGCGCCCTGTGCGCTGGCTCCTTGCCTTGCTGGGCAGCACCGTCGTGCCCGTTGAGTTCGCCGGACTCGTCGCTTCGAACGAAACGTTCGGGCACCGGTTCCTCTCTCCTGGTCCCCATCGGGTTGAAAGCGCCGATGCACTTATCGAAGTGCTTCGAGGCGCGAAGGTCGTTCCCAGCGAGCAGGAACGCGAAGAGTCGATTCGCTTGCAGGTGGCCGCCATCGAGTCCGCCACGGGCCTGATCGCAGACCTTCCCGCACGCACCATGGAAGAAGTCGTCAACCTTTGCGAGCTTCCCACGGTCATGGTGGGCAGCTTCGACGAGCTGTTCCTCACCGTGCCCAAGGAGATCACGGTCGATGCGATGCTCATGCATCAGCGTTATTTCCCGTTGTTCAACGCGGACGGCACCCTTTCGAACAAGTTCCTAATCACGTCCAACGGCGACCCTTCGTGCGAAGAGGGAATCGTCGATGGAAACAACCGTGTGGTCGCCGCCCGTCTCTACGACGCCAAGTTCTTCTACGACGAAGACCTGAAGCAGCCGCTATCGTCCTACGTCGATCGCCTCGATTCGGTGGTGTTCCAGGAGCAGTTGGGCAGCGCACGCCAGAAGACCGACCGCATCGTCGCCCTTGCCAAGCACCTCTGTGCTGATGCGGGGCTTTCCGGGAAAGACGCCGAAGATGCGCAGCGCGCCGCTTTGCTGTGCAAGGCCGACTTGGTCACGGGCGCCGTGGTCGAGTTCACGAGCGTGCAGGGCGTCATGGGCTCTTACTATGCCGCCGCTTCGGGTGAAAACGACCAGGTGGCGCAAGCCATTCGTCAGCACTACCAGCCCAAGTTCGCAGGAGACGATGTTCCCGACACGTCGGTCGGCAAGGTGGTGGCCGTCGCCGACAAGCTCGACACCATCTGCGGTCTTTTCGCGTTGGGGCAGGGTCCCACGGGCTCTTCCGATCCCTTCGCCCTGCGCCGCAGTGCCATCGGCATCATCGCCATGCTCGAAGCAGGGCTTCCCATCTCCTTGGTTCCCGCCATCGACGCTGCGCTCGACGCGTATGCCGCGCAGGGCATCTCCTTCGACAAGGACGCCGTTCGCGCCGACGTGGTCGACTTCTTCGTCACGCGCACCAAGGTGATGCTGCGCGACGCGGGCAGTTCCGCCGACGTCGTGGACGCCGTCCTTTCGGCGGGGGTCGTGGAGCCTTCCGTCATTGCGGCACGCGTCCGCGCGCTGGAAGAAGCGCGTGCGACGTCCGCCGACACCATGGAGGACCTTGCGACCGCTTACGCGCGCGCCAACAACCTGCGCGACGCTTCCCTTGGCACCGAAGTGGACAAGGGTTTGCTCACCGAACCGGAGTCGAAGCTGCTTTCCGCGATCGAGGCTGCCCAAAGCGGCGTTTCGGACGCGTTGGCGGGCGATGATTATCCAGCCGCCCTTTCCCTGCTAGCGTCTGTGCGCGGGCCGGTCGACGAGTTTTTCGAGAAGGTCATGGTCATGGATGAAGATCCTGCCGTGCGCGCGAACCGTCTGCGTTTGCTCAACTGCTTCGTGGGCGTGTTCGCCGACGTGGCGGATTTTGGTCTGATGGCGAAGGCGTAGGTGTTGTCGTGACAGGCTTGTTCTACCCTGAAGAGGCCGAAGATTCTTCGGCTTCCTTCCCGGCCATCCACGTCATCAGCGACTCCATCGGCATCACGGCGCAGACCATAGCCAGGGTCGCCACCAGCCAGTTCGGCGTGCCCGACCCGGTGCTCGAAGTCCTTTCGGGCGTGAACAACATCGGCACTATAACCGACTTTTTGGACGAGCATTCTTCGATTCAGGAGGCGCAGACGGGCGACAAGACGATCCTGTGCTTCTACACGCTGGTCGAAGGCCCCACCTACGATGCCTTCCAAGACTACCTTGCGCGCAATCCGCATGTGGTCGCCGTCGACCTGCTTTCGAACGCCTTGAACGCTATCAGCAAGGTAAGCGGCCTTGAGCCGGATGCCGAACGCGGCGTCTACCGCGCCACCGATGAAGCGTACTACCGGCGCATCGAGGCGATGGAGTTCGCCATCGAACACGACGACGGGCGCAACCCCCAGGACCTTACCAAGGCGGACATCGTCCTTTTGGGCGTGTCCCGATCCTCCAAGACTCCCACCTCCATCTACCTTTCCCAAGAAGGGTACAAGGTTTCGAACGTTCCGCTCGACCCTTCGACCGACCCTCCCAAAGAGGTGTTCGACGTGGAGCCATCGCGCCTGTTCGGGCTGATGATTTCGCCCGAAGTGCTCCTTGGCATTCGCCAACGGCGCCTCACTTCCGCCGAAAAAGCCGTGGCAGGGGAGTACGCCAACATCGAATTCATCGAACGCGACCTGGAGAAATCACGCGCCCTCATGCGCAGGCTGGGGTGCATTGTGGTTCATACGGATAATCGTGCCGTTGAGGAGACTGCGCAAGAAATCTTGCGTTACTATGAAATGGCTCATCCACGTACGTAGCGTATGTGTATGTATAGCAAGGTCAGTCGCGTGTAAGGAGACAAAGGTGACCGAAGCAGTGAAGCGTGTCTATGCGTTTGGACAGGACGCACAAGGCAACAACGTAACCGAAGGCAACACCAACATGAAGGCGATTTTGGGCGGCAAAGGTGCCAACCTTGCCGAGATGGCCAACATCGGCCTTCCCGTCCCTCCGGGTTTCACCATTTCGTGCCAAACGTGCATGGAATACGCCGGTGCGGGCAACCAGTGGCCCGAAGGTGCGCTCGATTCGATCGACGAGTACCGCGTCGACCTCGAAAACCGTCTGGGCAAGAAAATCGGCGACCCCAACGACCCGCTGCTTGTCTCCGTCCGCAGCGGCGCACCCATCTCCATGCCCGGTATGATGGACACGGTTCTCAACCTGGGTCTTAACGACGAATCCATCAAGGGGCTGATTGCTCAGACCGAAAACCCACGTTTCGCCTGGGACAGCTACCGTCGTTTCATCCAGATGTTCAGCAGCGTGGTCATGGGCCTTGAAGGCGACTTGTTCGAAAACGCCATCACCGCCATGAAGAACATTCGCGGCGTGAAGTCCGACACCGATCTGACCGCTGAAGACCTGCAGGAGCTGGTGTCCCAGTTCAAACAGCTGTTCTCCGAACATGTGGACGTGGCCGAATACCCAGACCTGGTCCAGGACGGCCAGGCGGTCTTCCCGCAGGACCCGATGGTCCAGCTCAAGCTGGCCATCGAAGCCGTGTTCGGCAGCTGGAACAACCCGCGTGCGGTCCTCTATCGCAAGCAGAACAAGATCGCCGACGACATGGGCACGGCCGTCAACGTCCAGTCCATGGTGTTCGGCAACAAGGGTGACACGTCCGCAACGGGCGTGGCGTTCACCCGCAACGCCGCGACTGGCGAAAAGGAATTCTACGGCGACTACCTGGTCAATGCCCAGGGCGAAGACGTGGTGGCGGGTATCCGCAACACCTCTCCGATCGCTGAGCTCAAGAGCGTGCCCGGCCTGGAAGAGGCAGGCGCCCAACTGGAGGGCATCTTCAAGACGCTCGAGGACCATTTCCGCGACATGTGCGACATCGAGTTCACCATCGAACAGGGCAAGCTCTACATGCTCCAGACGCGCGTGGGCAAGCGTACCGCCGCAGCCGCCCTGCGCATCGCCATCGAAATGGAGCGCGAAGGCCTGATCACCAAGGAAGAGGCTGTATCTCGCGTCAATCCCGACCAGCTCGACCAGCTGCTGCACCCGCAGTTCGACAAGAATGCGAACTACGACGTGCTCGCACGTGGCTTGAATGCGAGCCCTGGCGCTGCGGTGGGCGAAGCCGTGTTCAGCTCCGCCGACGCGGTGGCCGCTGCCGAAGCGGGCCGCAAGTGCGTGCTCGTCCGCTGGGAGACCAATCCCGACGATCTGCCTGGCATGATTGCCGCCGAAGGCATCCTGACCAGCCATGGCGGCAAGACCAGCCACGCCGCCGTCATTGCGCGCGGCATGGGTGCTCCCTGCGTGTGCGGCGTTGACGCGTTGAAGATCGACGCCGAAGCCAAGCAGGCGACAGTGGAGGGCACCGACGTGGTCATCCGCGAAGGCGACATGATCTCGATCGACGGCACGCAGGGCATCTTGGTTGCCGGTGCGGTCGAGTTGGTCATGCCCGAGCTGACCGGCGACCTTGACACCATGCTCGAGTGGGCCGACGAGTTCCGCACCATGGGCGTGCGTGCGAACGCTGACAATCCCGAGGACGCCCAGCTCGCACGCGACTTCGGCGCAACCGGTATTGGCCTTTGCCGCACCGAGCACATGTTCTTGGGCGAACGCAAGCAGATCATCCAGTCCTTCATCCTCAACGAAGACGATGAGACGCGCAATGCCGCGCTCGAGCAGCTTCGCGAGGCGCAGACGGGGGACTTCCTGGGCATCTTCAAGGC
>JAFUCW010000123.1 GCA_017459485.1 Eggerthellaceae bacterium
CACAGCCGGCGGCCAGTTCTACCAACTTCCCTGTCCGATGCAGAGCTTCCTCAACCAAGGCTGGGAGGCCGGCACCAAAAGCACTCCTGAAACGATCGACGGCAAGTCCTTCACGCGCATAGACCTTTCGAAAGACGGCAAAAGGCTTTCGCTGCGCGCGGGCACCAACAGCGACGAGCCTTGCCCTTGGCGCGAGACAACGGTGTGGGGTGCAGAAATCAAGCTCGACACGAGAAACAACGAGAATCCCGCCGATATCGACTTCGTATCTGGCGACGGCATAGCCATGGGAACGCATTTTCAAACGGTCGTTGATCTGTATGGAAAGCCTGTTGCGTCGGACTATAGCAGCAAGGTATCGGGCACGATCACGAGGCTTTACTATTCACAAGCGACACCAGAAATGAAAGGAACTCTTATTGGGCCCCACCACGAAGCTGCTGGTAGATCAAATATGTCGTTCAGCTTCAACGAACAGACCGGCCTCCTCGAAGGAGTCGAGTCCTGGTACGCGCCCGAATAGTAAACGTCAACCCTAACGCAAGGCACCCGCCTGTGCAGTAATGGACGGCATCGACATGTTGGACAGCATTCGATAGGCCTTGCAGCGCAATCACGCTTACCACGCTGTTCGGCGTTGCGTACTTCAGGATCAGCCATTCCACATTCTACGGTTGCCCATAGAGTATCCCTGCCAAAAACATGCCGGAAAAACAAATCTGCCCGGATAGCCTAGGAAGTAGTTTCCGCAAGCTGCATGCCGCAGCCTCCACAATATACGTCATCCGGGGCAACCTCCTGTCCGCAGCTAGGACAAGTGGGAATCGTCTTTTCCTCTACCGTTTCGAATGCGGCGACGGCATCGTTGCCTGGCGGATATGCCCCGTTATATCCTTCAGCGTCTTCCCCGCTATCCGGCAAGTCGCAGTTGCTAACTCGTAAGCCACAGTTCATACAATACTCGTCATCATCCATAAGAATCCCGCCACAAGCAGGGCATGCATTATTCGGTTGATCAACTTCAGACGCAGCGGTGGAACTGGGCCCGTCTTCCGCGGTAACGACCGGAGCTCCACATTCTACGCAATATGCATCCCCTTCTTTTAAGATGGCTTTGCAATTTGCGCAAACTATGCCACCTGAAGGAGCACCATTACTATCGTTCTGCATCGTAGCGGCCTGCAACTTTTCATAAGCTGCCACAACCTCTTCAATAGGACACCCACACCCCGTACAGAAATGATCTGTCGACAAGACGTTCGATCCACACCTAGGGCATTGGTACACAACAGCCGACTGCTGGCTCGCAGCCGCCTCTGCCGTCAAGGCTTCCAGTTCTGCGTTAATGCCGGCACGCTTCATGTCAATTGCCTCAATTGCATCGAAAAGGGACTCGCGCCCCGCGCGGCACTCTGGCATCTCCTTTACCATGTCGAACAGACTCGCACCAAGCTGCGCGGCCAAATCCTTCCGCTGCCGCATGAGCTCGCTAGCTTCCATCTTGAGTTTTGCAGAACGAGCCGCCCGCTGCGCAGATTCGGTACCCCTATTGATTCCTGCCTGAATATCTTCGACGAATCCCATGGAAAACCCCCTTCTCGCAACAACACTTACCTTACACTCGAAAGCAGCACTCTCAACCAGGCAAGCTCCCAACGCTCTCCAAACAGAGAGAGGTGCACTTAGCCTTCGATACCATGTTAAAAAACGGGACGCTCGGAAAGCGTGCCGCACAATGTGGTAATGACCATTCTAGCCAATCATAGGGTACAATTCCACCATAGTTCCGCAGCATAAGTTTTAGATTTCTTCCGGAAGCCCCAGCTCAGGGGCTTTTACTATGTCAACTTCTAAGAGTATTTTACGTGCGGTATCGTATGGTATGTGGTACAATATGGGGTGGTTAGAGGATGGGCGGA
>JAFUCW010000124.1 GCA_017459485.1 Eggerthellaceae bacterium
AGGTCGCGGAGTTCAACGAGCGCATGCGGAAGGCCATCGAAGATGGCACGTACTAGGCCCTTCTGCGAAGGGGGACAGTTTTACTGCTATTCGCTGGGCGGCGCGACAAAGGAAGACGAGCGCGACATAATGGCGTTCGAGCCCGTGGACCCCAAAGGCGCCGGCCTGGTCGCGTACCTCCAGCACCTGGCGTTCCCCGACGAAAAGGTGGTTGCTAACTACATGCGCTACGGCTTCGAAAGGCTTCCCTTCGACGACGAGGGTCTGGTCCATGCGCGCCTGAAGCCTCGCTACGACGCCCAGTGCGTGTTCATGTACATGGCGCTGTAAAGCCCTCTTTCATGTAATGGCGCTGGTGCTATAACTACTGTGACAATTACGCGCCGTAACTGTCGCACCTGGATAACGCACCGGCAAGGCTGAAAAACCAGGGCGTCCTGCAATGCAACGGCAACAAGGCGGGCCAGACGCAGCGCAAGCCGTTGCAGCCCAGAGCAAAGGGGTTGCCGAGCGGATTTCTCATCCCCTTTGTGCACTCAAAGTAGCTTCAAGACATAATATTGTAAAAAGCAATCATATAATGTATAATTGCAACCGTAATGAGTCAATGCAAGGAGGCCGTCGATGTCTGTTGCTACCACGTTGCGCTTTGACGAGACCGACAAGGTCGAAGCTACCGACCTCCTGAAATCGATGGGGGTCACCTTCAACGGCTACCTTGGCATGGCCGTTAAGCAGCTCATCAACCAACGCCGCATCCCGTTCGAGATCGTCCCTGCCGCATACGAGCCCACTGAAGAGACGCGCCTCGCCATGCTCCGCGCGGAGGCCAAGGCCGCAGGCCTGATTCCCGACGACGACCTATCGTTCGCAGACCCAGACGACTTCATTGCCTCTTTGGAAGAGTAATGGCATGGCATTCGAGCTGCGTTACGATTCCGTATTCAAAGAAGACTACAAACGCGAGATGCGCGAACATCCCGAGCTGCGCGACGAATTCATTGCAGCGGTGCGAGAACTGGCTTCCACTGGCACTGTACCTGCCGAGTATTCGCCCCATCGCCTTGTGAATACGGGCGGTAACTACAACAATCATATGGATTTCCATTTGTCCGACGGTGCGGTTGACGTCGTCGTGCTCTACTTGCCCCACAAGACCAATCCCGTTATCCGCTTCGTTCGCATGGGCCCACATAGCCTTATCTTCCAAGGCCCGCTCAAATAGCGCGGTTAAATGTTGCAAATGGTCGCCTGGAGCAACCCAGTGCGACAACCATGCGCCGTAGCTGTCGCACTTGGATAACGCACCGGCAAGGCTAGAAACCCAGGGCGCCCTGCAATACAACGGCGGCAAGGCGGGCCAGACGCAGCGCAAGCCGTTGCAGCCCCGAGCAAAGCGCCCGCCGAGAAACCTCCGGCCCCTTTGCTGCACTTTGGGACGTTCGGAGCGCGCTGTTGAGCGTGTTTGCATCTGTTGCGAAAGAGCGTTTGCGCAGATACAATAAGGGTCGAGGTGGTCATCATGACTGAGCAGCCAAACAACGACAGAGTGTATTCCATAGAAGAGTTGCGCGATATTGTGGCACCTTTTGCCAAAGAGAGGGGCTTTCGATGGGCGCGGCTTTTCGGTAGTTACGCAAGAGGGGATGCCGACGGGCGTTCTGACATTGACGTGCTTGTGGACAGGGGGGACGCGCGGGCCCTGTCCGTGTGCGGTTTGGCAAACCATGTGTGCCGCAGAACTGGGAAGCAAGCAGATGTGTTCGATATCGCCGAAGTAGACCCCGGGCCTTTCAGGGATGCCATTATGCGCGAGGCGGTAATATTGTGGGCATGACACCAGAAGAGCACATACAACAGATGTATCGCTACGCGAGCGCTCTTGTGCGCATGCAACAGTCGGGTTATTTGACACGCGATAAGCTCGGCACCAACCACCACCTTCAAATGGAGGCGGCGATGCATTTTCAGGTGATTGGCGAAGAAGCGTCAGCTCTGGAAAAGGCGGGCATTGATCTTGGGCCGGAAATTCCCGTAGGAGATATAGTGGGGCTGCGCAATAGGGTCTCGCATAATTACGAAGGGGTCAACTGGAATTTGCTGGAGGACATCCTATTTGATGATGTCCCGGTGCTGGTTGAAAATCTTGTAAGCGTTATGGATGCGCGTAACATAGAACGCATCGAAATCGAGCTTCCCGAAGATTACGAGGACGCCTAGCCAGAGTTCGCAAATTCTGACAACCACGCGCCGTAACTGTCGCATTTGGATAATGCACTGGCTGTTGCATAGCTCAACACCGAAGGCGCCTTTGCTTTCGCAGCGAAGACGTGGCTGTGGTATAATTTCGTTAAACGAAACAGGAGCAATCATATGGCAGTGATAGTCGCCGAGCATGCGCTCAGGCACGGACTAACGGAAAGCGAGATTCTTTACGCCTGGGAGAACTACGTGAGGATGCAACAGAGGCCCGCCCCGAGCGAGGAGTATGTTGCGGCGGTCGGGTGCACGAAGTCGGGCGATATGGTCCAGATGGTGGCCGTCATCGTGGAGGATGGGGACCTCATAATTCATGACATGACACCGCCGACGGCGAAGGTGCTCAAAGAGTTCGGGATGATAAGGTGATCAACATGACGATGACTGCGACAGATATCAAGAAGAAATACGGGATCAGCGCGCAAATGCTCGACGAAATTGATGCGCGTGCCGCAAACGGCGAACTTCCCGGCGAGCCGGGACCTGTTTCTGTGGGCCGTCCCCTCAAGTTTGGCACGTCGCTCAAGATGGTCGGCTACAAGGAAGTCCCCGAAACCGTCGAGGCGATTGATCGGCGTGCGGATTCTCTTGGCATGACTCGCTCGGACTACCTGAGGAGCCTGGTTCGTCAGGATCTCGCTCACGCGTAAACCTTTGCGAGCGAGTCAAAGTGAGTCAAGGGGACGGAGGCATTTGGCTCATTTGAACTGCGCTTCGTTCGCATGGGCCCACATAGCCTTATCTTTCAGGGTCCACTCAAATAACGCGCCTAATCTTTGCAAATGGTCGCCTGGCACAACCCAGCTGGCACAACCCATCTGGCGCAGCCCACTTGGCGCAACCCAGCATAGCATCTAAAGAAATTCGATTATAATATCTTTAGTCTTCGGAAGGGGTAGCAATGCCGAAAATTATTTCAAGCACCGAATTGCGCAACGAATACAACGCGGTTTCTGGTTGGTGCCACGAAACGGGGCAGGCAGCCTACGTCACGCGAAATGGCTCGGGGGATCTAGCCGTAATGAGCGTGGAGGCCCACGACGAACGCGAGGCCCGCCTCGCCCTCTACGACTTCATCGAAGCGGGGCGCAAAGACAGACTGGCGGGAAGGGTAACTCCGGCCCGCGACGTTCTTGCACAACTCCGCGATACGCTTGGGGCCGAAGATGTACAGCGTGCTTCTAACGCATAAGGCCGTCCAGGACCTTAGCGCTGCGACAGGCTACATTGAGCACACGCTCAGCTCTCCTTCGGCCGCGCAAGGGCTGCTTGACGCTTTCGAAAAGCTGCTCGGCCAGCTAGAGACAATGCCCGAAGCGCACTCTTTCATGCGTGACGATCTTCTGGCCTACGCGGGATATCGTTGGGCGCCGTTCGGGTCCTATCTAGCCTTCTTTATCGTCGATGCCGAAAACCAGGAGGTTGTCATCGAACGCATCGCCCACGAATCGCGGGACTGGAAGGCCCTCCTTGGCCAGTGATGGTTCAATGTGACAACTACGTGGCAACTACGCGCCGTAACATATGGATAATGCACTGGTAACGCTAGAAAACCCAGCCCGCCCTGCAATGCAAGGACGGCAAGACAGGCCAGGCGTATCGCAGGCCGTTGCAAGCCCCAACATATATTACTTTATGTATTATAATACGTATTATATGCATATTGTTTTACGTAAAAGGAGCAGCTATGCCTTCGGTCACTATTTCCGAATTGCAGCGGAACGCAAAAGAAATCGTTGACGAATGTGTTGCCACAGGCCGCGCAAAGAGGGTCACTAGGCATAACGAGTCGCCAGTGACACTCGTGAAGACAGAGCGGTATCTCGAGCTGCTCAAAATGGAGATTGCGGTGAAAGAACGGGATTTCCTTGTGCGCAAGTCGCTCATGCGTGGTTGGGAAGACTATCAGGCAGGTCGCGCTACTCCGCTCGATGCCGCGCTGGCAATAGCGGACGCCAAGCGTGGTGGGGCCAGTGCTTAGTCTGCCTGTCCAGCTGACAGACGAAGCGCTTCTTCAGCTGACCGAAATCCCTGGGAAGAAAAACTACCAGGAGGTAACGCGCGCACTTCGGGCACTGGAGAACATGAACGAGGCTTTTGGCGCATACGACCCTGGCTATGACGCGGCGCGGCCGCCTTTTTCGTGTCGTGTCTGCTATGCGGGCGACTACGGTATCTACTACGTGGCCAACGAAGCGGCGGTCACCGTCTTTTCCATTGTCGACAACCGGCTTGATCCAGAAAAACGATTCAGCGAAATTGACGACATCGACCAACTGGAAAGTCTGCTTTTCGACGAACTGTCAGACTAGGTCGCAGGCCCGCATCAGAATCAAGGGGACTGAGGCATTTGGAGCCGAGAGGACGGAGGAGTTTAGCTCACTGGCGCAGCGCGCGCCGCTCCCGTCCCGCTCGCCATCGCGCGTTCCCGCACCATCGTCCGCCGCCCCCGCAAGCGCTCGCCAGCGCGCCGCTTGCGCACCATCATTCGGCTTCATTTGTCACGCCACGAACGCGGCAATTCTGACTTATAATATGCACTTCGTAAAAGGAACGTTTGCGATACCAATAATCATTACTAGAACCCAAACGAGACTGAAAAGCTGCATAATGTGACTGAAAGTATTCAAAAAGACCTAAAATTTCTAAAAAAGTATACTAATCTAGGGGACTTTGTAGGTGAAATGAGATATAATTTGAACCAATTAGAGTTGGCGTAGAAGAAGTGTAACCATACGTAGGAAGGATAAAAGCCAGCACCCACGGCGCTTGTAAGGATGGACGCGAAGAGTCTGAAAAAGCTGAACCGGCGCGAGCTACTCGAGATACTGGTGCAGCTTTCCGAGCAGAACGACGAGCTTAAGGAAGAAAACGAATCCCTGAAGGCTCGTCTGGCGGACAGGAAGATAGACGCGCAAGAAGTTGGCTCCATCGCGCAGGCGGCCCTCGAGGCAAACGGGTACTTCAAAGCAGCGGAAGAGGCAGCGCAGCAGTATTTGGAAAACATTGCGCGCATCCAGTCCGAAACCGAAGCAGAGTGCCAGGCAATGCTCGATGAGGTGAACCGGATGGTTGCGCAGGCAGAGCAGGCAACGGGTCGGAAGAGCACGGTACGCACGCAGGCACATCAAACCGCACGCACGTCACTTGAGGGAAGCGCAGGAGAAGCACCAGCACCTCAGGTAGCAGGCACGCAAGAAGAAGCAGAACAAAGTACCGGTTGGCAAAACGTTTTGGAAGGCGAAACCAACTAGATGTTCGGCAAGCAGAAGAATAACGGCACCGTAATGGCAGCGCAGCCCGCCCTGGCCGGTGCAGGTGCGGGGGCCGCCACAGGCGCATCCGCTCCTACTGCCGACGTGCTGCGTGGTGAACTCGATCGCGTGACCACGCTGGACAAGCGCCGCTCCGCCATCCTCTCCACCATCGGCGTTCTGGCCGTGGTGGCCGCCATCGCCGTTATCGCCTCCACGTTCTTCATCTCCGTGCTCCAGATTCGCGGCAACTCCATGGAGCCCACGCTCACGGACGGCCAGGTCGTCATTGCCAGTCATCTGGGTGCCCCGCAGCAAGGCGAAGTCACCGCGTTCTATTACAACAACAAGATTCTGCTCAAGCGCGTTATTGCCTTCCCGGGCGACTGGGTAGACATCACGCGCGACGGCGTTGTGTTCGTCAATGGCGAAATGCTCCAGGAAGATTACCTGGAAACGGCAGACTTCGGCAAGGCGGACATCGAATTCCCCTACCAGGTGCAAGACGGACGTTACTTCGTCCTGGGCGACAACCGCGCGGTTTCCATCGACAGCCGCAGCAACGCCATCGGCACCGTGTCGGAGGAACAGTTAATAGGTAAGGCGGTCCTGCGGGTTTGGCCCATCCAGGACCTGGGGTTAGTTCACTAGGAAAAGGAGGGCAGAGCCATGCAGAGATTGCTAAGGATCAGAGGTTGGCCGCAGGGCAGATGACCCTAAGGTCAGGTTCCTGCGCCAAGCCTGATCAATAAGTGTAGGAAGAGATGACGAAATGCGAGCAGGGGTATTTCAGCATCAGAAGGAAGAAAACGTATAGGAACAGAAAGAGAAAGAAACTGGAAGGAGAAATGGAGATGAGTAAAGTAAAGTCAATTAAGTTTGCCCTGTTGGCATTGATCGCAGCCCTAGTGCTCGCAATGCCCACCATGGCATTCGCCGAAGGCGACAGCAGCACGCCCGCCGCGACCGACACTCTGAAGGTCAATACGGCGAACGCACAGGGGAAAACTGTTGCAGAGGGTCATTCTTACGAAGCCTATCAGATTCTTGATGGTGATTATGCTGACGGTGTGCTATCCAACATTAGCTGGGGTTCCGGCATCCAGGGCGCTGATTTCTTGGCAGCGTTAAAGGCTGATAGCCGTACTTCCTCTGCATTTGAAGGCGCTAATAGTGCTGCCGACGTTGCTAAAGTTCTCTCTGATGCAAAGCTTGGTTTCGATGCAGATCTCACCAAGGCATTCGGTGACATAGCGCAGCAATATCTCACAGGAACCAAGGTTAGCGTGCCTGTTAACAAGGCAACCTCGATTACCGATCCCGGTTATTATCTGGTTCAGGACGTGCTCCCGGCTGACTACTACACTGATGACGACAAGACAATCGTTAACGACAAGTATAAGGAATACGTTTCCACACGCGTTATTCTTGGTGTTTACGGTGGCCAGGCTCTTGAAGTGAATCCGAAGGCCGACGTTCCCTCTGTCGATAAGTTTGTCAAGGAAGAAAATTCGAACGACGCTGCTGCAGACAGCCAGATTGGTGTTGTAAATTCTGGCACCAAAGATACTGATGGTACGTGGGGTAAAATTGGTGATTACGAAATCGGTCAGGTTTTTGATTACCAGCTCGTAGGTTCGCTTCCTACCAATTATGCCGATTACACCACGAAGTATTGGTATAAGTTTACGGACACGCTGTCTGCTGGCCAGACCTACGTTGGTAACGTAAAGGTGTATGTCGACGCTACCGAGGTGACGGATGGCTTTACGGTAACTGCTCCTACCGGAACTGCTGGTGGAACACTTATGGTTGAGTTCCCGGATCTGAACAAGCTAAAGGTTGCTGCTGCTGATACTGAGTATGTTACTGTGACTGCAGCATCTAAGATTTATGTTGAGTATCAGGCTAAATTGAACGAAAATGCCATTGTTGGCAATGCTGGTAACCCCAATGAGGTTTACCTCGAGTTCTCGAACAATCCCAATAAGGATCACGACGGAGAAAAGGGCAAGACGCCTACCAAGTACACTGTCGTTTTCACCTTCAAGGTAGACAACACAAAGATCGACGCTGATGCTCCATCGACCAAGCTTCCTGATGCTCAGTTTGTTCTGCTGAACAGCGATCGTACTAAGATTGCCCAGATCACAGACGGTAAGTTTGTGAAGTGGGATGACGCTCCTGCTGCACTGCAGAGTGACGACAGCTTCGATCCCTCTAGGTTCGAATCTACAACGATTGATTCGAAGTATGTTGTGACCTCTGTTGCCGGTGGTGTCTTCAACATTACTGGCTTGGATGATGGCAAGTACTATCTCAAGGAGATCAAGGCTCCTGCACAGTACAACCTCCCGAAGAATGCGTTCGAGTTTACTATCGCAAGCACTTACGGTACTGGTACGGACGCATATGATGGTTCTGCCCAGGCAACAAAAGAGCTTAAGAACCTTACTATCACCAATACTTCGGGCACAACCGCAGGCGATGTTGCAGAGGGTACTGTTGCGCAGGACATCACTAACTCCAAGGGTACAACTTTGCCCAGCACTGGTGGCATCGGCACCACGATCTTCTACATCGTGGGTGGCGGCCTGATTCTTGCGGCTCTGATCGCCCTGGTGGTGCGCAACCGCAAGAGCTCTACTACTGCATAAGTAGTACACTTACCTTAACAGGGTAGTGGGATCCTGCATTCCCACTACCCGTTCGGGTAACTATGCTGCTCGGCCGGTCGGGCAGGACCCGATCGGCCGAGTTTTAGCAAGAAGGCACCTTGAAGAAAGTTATAGGAAATATCGTCACAGCCCTCATTTTAATCGTAGGGCTCGGCGTGCTTTTATACCCAACCATTAGTGACTATTGGAATGCAAGGTTGCAGGGTCAGGCAATTGGGGTATATGAACGAGCCATATCCGAAATGTCCGAAAACGATCTTTCGGCTATTTCGGATAATGCTCATGCCTACAATGATGACATTGCCGCACGGGGCAGCTATATCCATGAAATGTCCGCCCAGGAGTTGGATGAATATAATTCACTGCTCAATGTAGGCGGAAGTGGCATGATGGGCCATATCGAAATCGAGAAGCTCGGCGTCGATTTGCCCCTCTACCATACGGTGGATGAAGCGGTTCTTCAGGTAGGCGTTGGCCACATCCCAGGCTCGTCCTTGCCTGTCGGTGGTCCCAGCACCCATACGGTGCTATCCGGCCATCGCGGGTTGCCGACGAGCAAGCTGTTCACGGAGCTGGACAGGATGGAAGAGGGAGACATCTTTTCCCTCTACGTGCTGGACCAGCAGTTGGTGTACGAAGTGGACCAGATCCTTACGGTGCTGCAAGACGACGTGAGCGGATGGAA
>JAFUCW010000125.1 GCA_017459485.1 Eggerthellaceae bacterium
GCTGCGAGGGTGCCTGGGGGATGCCCAGCGCCACGTCCCAGATTGCCTTGAACGCTACCCACGACCAGGTCTGCCAAAGCAGGAGCAGCCGCACGACCTGCAGGTCTACTGTCCGGTCAAGGCAAGCGCTGGCGCAGGGCTTCCCCCAGCCACCCCGACGGGGCCGCAGGTTGTTGCGCAACGCAGGCCCCCTGTTATTCCGGTATGATCTCTTCGACGAACCAGGCGGGGTCTTCGTGGTAGAGGAAGGTGGTGCGCCCGCCCACTTCGACCATGTAGCGCATGCCTTGTCCGCCCCCCGTCAGGGGGGCGGCGCGGCGGCATTCCACCACGCGGTCGATCTGGAAGCGGCGGCCATCGCCCCATACGAGGGCCAGCGGCGTCATGCGGCCCTCGGTGTCGAATTCCACCACGACGTCGACGTAGGTCTTCTTGCGCGACTGTATTCCCCGTACCATGGCGGCCTACCTGAAGAAGCTCTCGGGATGCACGATGTTGTCGTCCTTGATGTCGAGCCCGGCAAGCGCAGGGTCGCACAGCTCGACGCCGCGCACCACCACCGTGTTGCCGAAGCGGCTGCGCAGCGCGTCTATGGCCCGGTCGAGGGAGCGCATCTGCGTGCGCTCGGGCTCGGGGTCGAACAGCTGCGCTTGCATCGATGCGCCCGCAGGCACCAGCCCCGAGGCGCGCACGTGCAGCCCGCGCAGTCCATGCTCGGCGTCGATGGGCTGAAACGAGGTTAGCAGCCGCCAGGCCGTTTGCGCGATCTCGGCGGTTATGTCGGTGGGGCGCTCCAGCGTGGTCTGCCGCGAGGTGCCCGAAAGGTCGCAGGCAAGCCGCGCTCCTACGCTTATGGTGCGCGCCTGGGCCCGGCCCTCGCGCAGCCGCTGGGCCACGCTTTCGGATAGCAGCCAAAGCAGCGTCTTGGCATCGCTTCGGCACTCGATGTCGTGCGGCGCCGTCAGGCCGTTGCCGTAGCTTTTCACCAGGCGCTCTATATCGCCCGTACCTGCATCGAAGACGCGCACGGGTGTGGCATCCAGTCCGCAGGCGAAGGTCTTCAGCACCAGCCCCGGCTTGCCCAGCCGCCGCTTCAGCATGGCGTCAGAGGCCTGCGCCAGCTGGCCTATGGTGCCAATGCCGCGCCCGGCCAGCTTGCGTTCGGTGGCCGGTCCCACGTAGAGCAAGTCGCGCACGGGCGCCTCCCATACCAGGTTGCGGTAGTTGCCGGGCGTGACAAACGTAATGGCGTCGGGCTTCTTGTAGTCGCTGCCGAACTTGGCGAAGATCTTGTTCCACGATGCGCCAACCGACACGGTCAGGCCCAGCTCGGCCTTCACGCGCTCGCTTATCTCGGCTGCTATTATGCGGGCCGCGGCCAGCGACTCGGGGGACCAGGGGTTGCGCTGATCCACGGCGTAGAGCCCCAGCGTGCCCGTAATGTCCAGCCAGGCTTCGTCGGGGCCGAAAGGCTCCACCTGGTCGGTGTAGTCGCAGTAGATCTGCCGTGCCAGGCGCGACACCTTCAGGTACAGCCGGTAATTGGGCGGCACCACCACCAGGTCGGGGCACTTCCGGCGGGCCGTCATAAGGGTTTCGGCCGTCTGTATGCCCCACCTCTTCGCCACCTGGTTCTTGGCCAGCACAATGCCGTGGCGCGCCTCTTCGTTGCCACCGACGACGACGGGCTTGTCGCGCAGCTCGGGGTTCTCCTGGCACTCGACGTTGGCGTAGAAGCAGTTCATATCGGAGTGCAGGACCATGCGCCGCAGCACCGAAGAAGGCAGGGGAGCGCATGGCCCGGGGGAGCCAGACGCAGGCAAGGAGGAGTCGCAGGGCATTGCCCGGGCCACGGGGGAAGCGAGCGCATCGGCCATGTCGAACCTCCTCTAGAATAAGCAAACAACGAACGAATGTTCGCCTATTCTAGCCCCTCGCCCCGCCGATGTACAGAGCCAATTTCACCATGCATGGGACAGAGAAGGCAGCATTGATGACAGAAGGCCCTCTTCGTTCTGGCGGTTGAATAGTTCGGAAAGCGGCTAGCTGGGCGTAATTGTGGCTGCGGTTGTTGGTGTCTGTATATGTGCAAGCTCGCGGTCGGCTTTGAGCATGTTTCGTAGGCTTACCCCTCTGTCATCCTGCTTAACAGCTTGTCGATTACGAGCTTGCCTGCAGCCTGTGGGTTGTAGGTCGCTCCGTTATTCCGAACAAGATTGTCCATGTCGGAACAATATCCCTTATCGGCTAGCTTTTCTTCAAGATTCGCAATCATCTTTTTCGTGGTGGCGCCTTCTGGAAGATATGCAGGAAATGCAGCCAGTATTCGGTCTGGGTCGAGTTCAAGTTCGGTTAATGCAAGCCAGATGTCAAACAGATCACGTCCTTTGGAGCGCTGATACAAAGCCCGCAGCTTCGAAGCGATAAGCTCTTCTGCCTGAAACGACTGGACATTCGCTCTGCCTTGATAATAAGGGCTGTCCACTATGAAGTTTATGTGCCTTAGGGGATATACCGATGAACGTTCGTAGGTATTGAGCTCAATCTTTATCCTTCCCGCGCTGCCATCCTCATAAGCAAATTTCCAAAGGACCTTCGGATAGGCCCCCATTTTTGTATTCACGCTATAGCCAGACTCTTGGCCAATATCGGTAATCCTTCGCATGATTGGACCTATTCCACCTGCGTTTTTGCGTACATAATCAAGGTCTTCGCTGTAGCGATACGACTGATTGAAAAAGAGTTTGTGGAGCGCGGTTCCGCCTCGAAAGACAAGCTCGTTGCCAAGAAGCTCGTCTTTGGCAATCATGCAAATAGCATGCGAAAGAAGCAGGTCTTGCTCAATCTGGCGATTGTTCTGCCATGGATGCTCAATCTTCCAGTGAGCAATGTCTGCACGGCTAATCATAAATCGGGTTCAACCTTTCTGTTAAGAACGAGCCTCCATCGCTCATCTCGTGCGCCATTGCGGTTTGCCGAAGGATGTAAATCGGCGAAGCTCGGGGTGGATTGAGCGCAATACGATGCCAATGCATCGAGCGGACCACAGTTTGAGAACGACTCAAGGAGCCATCCCACGCGACGTGATGCTACGTGTGAGAATAATGGTGCTTGGTCGACAAGCTTCTCCTCGGAAAAGAACCCAGCTTCTTCCGCAAGTTCGACAATGACCGTAGCAACATTATCGATGCCGCCACCCATGTTATAGTCTTCAGCCAGCATAAGCATTGTTGCCTCAGGGCTAGAAACCCATGCCCTCCCCACGCTGCGTGTTATCTTCTGGCGCGCAATCAAGGAAGTGTAGTCCCGAGAACGGAATTGCAGCCTAGATTGACCGACTTCCTTGTCGCGTAAGGTTCGAGCGGTTGCAACCTGAAACACCTGCGGAGCCTGGTGGCTAGCTCCGAGTATTTCGGCAGCAGAAAGCCAGCCTATACAGTAATCTACGCGGTAATGTTCCATTAAGGCGTCAATGTAATACAAAGGTTCGGGTGCTCCAGAACTGCGATATTCGGGTGGAATTGGAACCCACAGCCCTCGCGCTGGCGAGACAATCTCACCATGCTTGCGCAATGCCGCCATGCGTTGACGTACTTGGTTTTCGGGAATATCCAAAAGCCGGGATACGTCATGCGTAGTAGCTGCAACCATTCCCCTTTCGAGCATCCAGTCTGCTAGGTTCCGCGCGGGCAAGGGGCGATTGTTTGAGAGGAGGTAATAC
>JAFUCW010000126.1 GCA_017459485.1 Eggerthellaceae bacterium
CCCTTGCCCGCACAGAGGCAACGGGCTACGGACTTGTGTATTTCGTGAGCGAGTATCTTCGCTGCACAGGAGATTCTTTTGAAGGCAAGACCGTTTGTGTCTCGGGATCAGGCAACGTTGCCACCTATGCTGTCCAGAAGGCGCAGCAGCTTGGCGCCAAGGTCGTCACTATGAGCGACTCGACCGGTTGGCTCCAAGCTCCCGAAGGAATCGACGTCGACATGATCAAGCAAGTCAAGGAAGTCGAGCGCGCTCGCATTTCCGAATACGCAAATCGCGTAGCAGGAGTCGAATACCACGAAGGGAGGGGCGTGTGGCAAGTGCCCTGCGACATCGCTCTTCCCTGTGCAACGCAAAACGAGCTGCTCATCGACGACGCGAAGCTTCTTGTAGAGAACGGTTGCAAGATCGTGGGCGAAGGAGCCAACATGCCGACCACGCTCGACGCAACCGAGTACCTGCAGGAAAACGGCGTCGTCTTCTTCCCGGGCAAGGCGTCCAATGCGGGAGGCGTTGCCACTTCCGGTCTGGAGATGAGCCAGAATTCCGAGCGCCTTTCCAGGAGTATCTAAGAAGTTGATGAAAAGCTCCAGGGCCTCCTGGTCAACATCTACCACGCTTCTGCCGACGCTGCAAAGCGCTACGGTATGGAAGGCAACTTCGTTGCTGGTGCCAACATAGCCGGCTTCGAAAAGGTGGCCACCGCCATGATCGCCCAGGGCGTAGTATAGGGATGTTCCGCCGTTCTACGAACGGCGGAACCACTCGCCGCTGCAGGACGCTCTGGAGGACGCACTGGGGGGATGGTTACGCGCCAGCCGCTCCGCTGCTCGAAAACTCTGGCCTTCGCTTCGCTGGGCCAGAGTTTTCATCGTGCGCTTCGCTGCCCGTTTGCTTCGTCGTTCTGCGAACGACGAAGAAGCCGCCGCTGCGGCTTCCGCGGGCACCCGATCTGCTTCCGCTCCCGGCGGCTTGCGCACCGAAGTGCGCGGCGCCCCCGCGAGCGAAACCATCTCGGTCACCGGCGAAACCCTCGCTGACTCTTCGACCACCTGCGGCAGTGTTCAGACAGGTGCTTCACCATCCCCCAGTGCGCCCTCCTACGCTGATACGGGCCTGGCGGAACCTGGGGGGGCGGGCGGCTACGCTTCGCTGGCCGCTGGGGACAGGTCCCGAGTTGCCACGGAGGACCTGGCGTAACCTGGGGGAGTGGAGACGGCACATTCCCTTATGGGTATAATCGTTTCATGGCCACATTGGACGACATAAAGCGCGAATTAAACGACGTGCCCGCCGAACCCGGCGTATACCTGTGGAAAGACGCGGAAGGGCAGGTTATCTACGTCGGCAAGGCCAAACAACTTAGAGCGCGCATGCGGCAGTATGTCAACTTCCAGGACGAGCGCGCAAAAATCCCTTTGCTTGTCGAGCAGATTGATTCGTTCGACTACATCGTCACCCAAAACGAGCATGAAAGCCTTGTGCTCGAAAAAAACCTTATCGACCAGTTCAAGCCTTACTTCAACGCTGACTTCAAGGATGACAAGAGCTATCCGTTCGTCGCCCTTACGAAAGGCGATCTATTTCCAGCTATTAAGTTCACGCGCGAGAAGCACAAGCCTCAGACGTCTTATTTTGGCCCTTTCACCGACAGCAGGGCGGCACGTCGCCTGATCGTAGTTGCACGACGCGTCGTTCCCATCTGTTCTTCCACCTGTTCCGATTGGCGTTCCCTTCAAAGGTCGGTCGACCGCTTCGGTCCTGACTCTCTGGATTTCGATGGCAGAAAACCCTGCTTCGACTGCCATGTGGGTATAGGCCCGGGCGCATGCTGCGGCGCAGTTGCTCCAGAGGAGTATGCGCGCAACGTCGCCAAAGTAGAACGCTTCCTTCGTGGCCAACACGATGAGTTCATAGCAGAGCTCAAAGAAGAGATGGCCGCTGCTGCCGGAGAGCTCGACTTCGAACGCGCCGGCCGCATCAAAGCGCGCATCGAGACGATCGAAGGACTCGATCAGCGCCAAAACGTCGTCTCGTCCCATAACCTGGACGCAGACGTCATTGGGGTGTTTCGCGAGGAAACCATCGCCGGCGTCGAAGTGTTCATGGTGCGCGAAGTACGGGTGCTCATCAGCAACGAATTCGTCCGCAAC
>JAFUCW010000127.1 GCA_017459485.1 Eggerthellaceae bacterium
GGTAGCCGATCTCCTTCAGGTCGTACACGATCTTGGGTCCCTGGGCATAGTAGAGCGTCATTCCCACCTTGAGCCACTTGGCCCTGCCCTGCAAGGATTCTGCCAAGTCAAGCGCCTGGGACATGCCGCAGTCGAGCGCAACGATAATGCGGTCAGAGCGCGGTTCGCTTGCGAAATCTAGCATTGCAATGCTCCTATCAGATCGTTGACGTCAGACACGCCCTGTTCCTTACAGTAGGCCCGAAGCCCTTCTACCACCTCTGCTGCAGCACGTGGATTCGAAAAGCTGGCAGTTCCCACCGCAACCGCCGTGGCGCCCGCAAGCATGAACTCGGCAGCGTCGATTCCCGTAGAGATTCCGCCCATGCCCAGCACGGGCACGCTTACAGCCTGGTGGACCTGCCACACCATGCGCAGCGCAACCGGCTTCACGGCAGGACCGGAAAGCCCCCCGACCACGCGCGCCAGCTGCGGCTTGCGCGTGCGTGCGTCGATGGCCATGCCCAGAAGCGTGTTGATCAGGGAAATCGCATCCGCACCTGCGCTTTCGGCGGCGCGCGCAATTTCTGCGATGTCAGTCACGTTGGGAGAGAGCTTCACAATAAGAGGGCGCTTGGTGGCCGTCCGGCACGAGGACACGACCGCCTCGACGCTTGGCACGTGGGTTCCGAACGTCATGCCGCCCTCGTCCACGTTGGGGCAGCTAATATTCACCTCGTAGGCGTTGACCCGATCGTCCTCTTCGAGTGCCTCTATCACTTCGACGTATTCTTGGATGCTGTGTCCGGAGACGTTGACGATCACGGGAACGTCCTTGCGCGCAAGCCACGCAAGGTCCTTCTCGCGCAACGCGGCCACGCCCGGGTTCTGGAGCCCTATGGAGTTGAGCATGCCGCTTGCGGTTTCGGCGATCCGCGGGCTGTCGTTGCCCTCCCATCCTTTGAGCGAAACGCCCTTTGTCGTCACTGCGCCGAGCAACGAAACGTCGAAAAAGTCGCTGTACTCGCGCCCTGCAGCGAAAGTGCCCGAAGCAACGGTGACCGGGTTTTTCATGGAAAGCCCGCCAAGGTTGACAGACATGCTCACATCGCTCATTGCCACACCACCTCTCTCGCGTCGAAGATGGGGCCGTCGATGCAACAACGCTTCTTGCCATCTGCCGTGTCCACCACGCACGAAAGGCAAGCCCCCACACCGCAGGCCATGCGGCGCTCCATCGAAACGGCGCAGGGCACTCCTGCACGAGCGGCCATCTCTGCCACGATGCGCATGAGCATTTCAGGCCCGCAGCAGGCGACGAAGTCCGCCCCGTCCTCCACGAAGGTGCGAGCGGGTTCCGTACAGAATCCAGCGTAGCCGAACGTCCCGTCGTCGGTGGCGGCGACAACGGAGATTCCCGGCAGATCCTCGTACGCCCCAAGCGTGACAAGCGCCTCTTTCGTCTGCGCCCCTATGACAACAGTGGCCCCCACGCCGCTGTTGGAAAGCTCCTGCGCGAACAGGTAGAGCGGGGCGGCTCCTACACCTCCTCCTACCAGTAGCGGGCTGGCCGAGCCGTCTGGCAGCTCCCAGTGACTGCCGATAGGTCCACTTGCGCAGAGCGACGTTGCGGGCAGGAGGTGGGAAAGCACGTCGGTACCGAAACCGACGACCTGATAGAGAATGGAAAGGACATTCGAAGAAGCATCCGTGCGGTACACGGAAAACGGACGCCGCAGCAGATGGCTTTCCATGCCCGGCACTTTCACGTGAACGAACTGCCCCGGAAGCAACACGGAAGCGATTCGAGGAGCCTCGATCTCGATCAGAAACAGGTTGGGACCGACCTGCTCGTTTGAGCGAACAGAACACGTTTCGTCAACAAGTGTAGCCCTTTCCATGCTGCCCCCTTCGGAATCCATCGCACCAACGACGCATGGGAAGAGTATAAACCACCTGCCCCAACCGATGCTTTGTGAGGTTGGAGCAAACAGTGTCACTCACGGAACCTAGAGCGCAGCGCTCGCAACAACCATGACCGCCACGGCTACGACCACAGCGATGTCTGCAACTGCAATTGGGTACTCCTTGAAACCCGATGCACGCGTCCGCAGGTTGAACCCCCTCACTTCGGCTGCAATCGCCGCCGAGTTGGTCTTGCGCACCGACTGCACCAGGAGCGGCACGCACAGCGGCACGACCAAGCGCACCTTGCCCACGATGCCCTTCCTGTCGAATTCGACACCACGAGCCGTCTGGGCCTCCATAATCCCCTTCATGTCGTTGAGGAACACGGGAATGAAGTGGACCGTGGACGAAAACGTGAAGGCGTACTTGTAGGGAATGCGCAGCATCTTGACGAAGGCGTTCGTCAAATCAGAGATCTTGGTGACGTAGAACACGAGAAACAGCGGAATAGCGGCCGCCTCGAGCCGAAGCACGGTGGTGAAGGCGGCGCGGATCCCTTCGGAGCCGACATAGCCCCATGGCAGCGACACGATGCGCGCACCTTGCGACACCGTCAGCACCTGGATCAGGGCAAGGATCAGAGAAAACCCGAAGACCGCTTTGACAAGGCCTGTGGTCTGCCGCAGCATTCCTGCTGAAACGGAAAGCACAAGCCCCACAGCGAGCATGGCCCCAAGGAACAACACGTTGTGCGAAAGAAAGCACGCGATGGCGAAGGCAAGCGCGCAAAGCAGCTTGACCACGGGGTTGAGTCGGTGCAGGAACGAGTCTCCTGGGGCGTATTCCAAAAAGCCGTTCATAACGTGCCCCCTTTCGGTCTTGCAGGCAAGCCCTTTGCAGCGAAGCGCTCTTTCCCGCGTGGCCCGTCGTACACCGCCCCGATGGCACACGCCACTGCATCACACATCTCGTCGAGGTTGTTCGCACTCGAAAGCCCTTGCGGGACAGCACTACCGCACGCCTGAGCAAGTACAAGCGAGATGTCGACCACCTGGGGCGGCACAAGGTTCGCCGACGAAAGGACGTCGCGGTTGCGCAACACTTCGAACGTAGGCCCCTGGCAGATCACGCGCCCGTCGACCATGACGATCACGCGGTCCGCGTAGTCGGCGACCACTTCCATGTCGTGGCACACCATGACGACAGTGGTCCCCGAGGCATGCAGCGCAGACACGACGTCCATGACCTTCTCGCATTCCCGGAAATCGAGTCCCGTCGTCGGTTCGTCGAGCACCACCACCTCAGGCTCCAGCACCACCACAGATGCCAGAGCAAGCAGTTGGCGGGCGCCGCGGTTGAGCAAAAACGGGTCGTCGTCGGGGTTGAAGCCGAACCGCTCTATTATTCGGTCGATCTTGTCCTTCGCCGCATCGTCGTAGATTCCCAGCGACCTGAACCCGAAGGCGAGCTCGTCGCGCACCGTGTCGCAGCATATCTGCGAATCGGGGTTCTGGAAGAGGAATCCCACCTGCCGGGCCAGCTCGCTTGTCCTGCGCTGCGCCGTGGAGACACCGTCGAAGAGCACCTCTCCCTTATCCGGTTTAAGCAGCCCGTTTATCAGGCGCATTGCAGTGGACTTCCCTGCGCCGTTGGTGCCGAC
>JAFUCW010000128.1 GCA_017459485.1 Eggerthellaceae bacterium
CACTCGTCTGCTTCACGGGCGGCCTCGTCCCGCTGCATGACGCGGAAGCCGTCCATGTGGGCTTCGAGCGCGGCGGTCGGGTCCACTTCGCAGACTATCACGTGCGCACCCATGCCGGCGACACGACGGGCGAGCCCCTTGCCGCACCAGCCGTACCCAGACACCACGAACGTGCGGCCGGCGAGCAGGCGGTTGGTCAGGCGCACGATGCCGTCGAGCGTGGATTGGCCCGTGCCGTAGCGATTGTCGAAAAAATGCTTGGTCTTGGCGTCATTGACAGCGACGATGGGGTAGCGCAGAGCGCCGTCGGCTGCCATGGCTTGAAGGCGGATTACGCCGGTGGTGGTCTCTTCGGTGCCTCCGATGATGTGCTCGAGCGCTTCGGGGCGGGACTCGTGGATGCGCCCGACCACGTCGGCGCCGTCATCCATGGTAATGTGCGGCTGCGAGTCGATGACTGCATCCACGTGCCTGTAGTAGGTTTCCGTGTCTTCGCCCTTGATGGCGTGCACGTCTACTCCGTAGTGCTGCACGAGCGCGGCCGCCGTGTCGTCCTGGGTGGACAGCGGGTTGGAGGCGCACAGCACCACTTCGGCGCCACCTGCGACCAACGTGCGCATCAAGTTGGCGGTTTCTGTAGTCACATGCAGGCAGGCGCCGATGCGCACGCCGTCGAGCGGACGCTCCTTTGCAAAGCGCTCGCGGATAGCGGCAAGCACTGGCATGTCGCGGTCGGCCCAGAGAATGCGGGCTTTGCCAACGTCTGCCAGGGTAGGGTCCTTGATGTCGTAAGCCATGTCGTTCCTTTCGTTTCTACTATGTGTGCGCATGAGATTACGGGTTTGCGTTGCGAAGAGTGCGTGAAGAGGGCAAAAAACACGGATATGGCATCAAATGCGCCCTTTGTTCAGGCGTTACGGTTGCTGGTGCCGTCTGGCTTGGGTGCTTTCCGTGACAGTTTTGAGTACCTATCCGTGACAAGTTCGGGGACTTTCGAGTGTGCGTTTCGTGACAGTTGGCCATTATCGTCGAAGGTGTAGGAAGGAAGGTCCAAAAACGATGCTTTTCCATTGATGGCAGGCGAGGACATGGGGTTCGTTTCGATGCCTTGGGCCTTCCGCGGTTCGAATGCGCCAGCCCCTTCGCAACGCGCACGCGCATTAGAGCGCCCCCTGCCGGGACCGATATTGGTGCGCCAGGAAGGGGGCGTGGCCGAGCGCGCGTTGACGCTTGCGCGCGCAGCGGGGGAAGTGGCGGCAGAGACGCTGTGGCCTTCTCGATGTGCGGTGTGCGGGGCCCTTGGCCAGGTGCTTTGCGAAGAATGCCGCAAAGGACTTCCCTACATAGACCAATGGCGCTCTTGCCCGCGTTGCGGTGCGCCGTTCGGCATGCACCAATGCACCGAGTGCAACACGTTTAGCCTGCGCGGGCTTGGGCGCGAAAAGGTACCGTATGCGGGCTGTGTTTCGGCCGTAGCGTTCGATGGCGCTTCTGCGCGCATTGTGCGGTTGCGCAAAGACGCGGGGGACCGGGCGCTGGCAAGGCCGATGGCATTCGCCATCGCCTGTGCGGTTCCGCCCGGATGGCTTTCAGGGCTGCAGGTGACCTACGTCCCCTCGACCAAGCAGGCGCTCAGGAAAAGGGGGTTTTGCCATGCGCGCGAGCTTGCAGAGGAGGTGGCGGAATTGCTGGGCATCCCCTGTGCAACCTTGCTTTCCGTCCCGAGGTCGTCCGA